>CAIYWM010000177.1 GCA_903929895.1 uncultured Alphaproteobacteria bacterium | reverse complement strand
CCGATTCTCAGGAAAAGAAGCTGCCCCTACATACGCCCTGTCACCAAGGAGGGCGGTCATGACGGCTCCGACCATCAACAGCAACAGGCGCCAGCTCGTTTCCATCCATGAGGCGTTCCGGACCCTCGAAGGCGACGGGTTCGAAGTGCGCCGCGCCATTCCGTCGAACGCCTACGAGGCGATCGGTCCGTTCATTTTCCTCGACCAGTTCGGCCCGATCGATGTCCGGCCGGGCGAGGCCAAGGGTGCGTCGGCGCATCCGCATGCCGGCATCGAGACGCTCACCTTGCTGCTGGAAGGCAGCCAAACCCACAAGGACAGTCTCGGCAACACCAGCAGCATGCGGCCGGGCGAGGTCCAGTGGATGCGTGCCGGTCGCGGCGTGGTCCATGACGAGAGCCCGGACGAGCAGCTGCGGCGCGAGGGTGGTCATGTCCACGGCGTCCAGCTCTGGATCAACATGCCCAAGGGCTCGAAGCATGCGGAGCCGGCCTATCGACATGTGAAGGCCTCCGAGATTCCGACCCTTACCGCCGATGAAGGGCGCGTGCTGGTGCGGGTTGTGGCCGGCACTGTCGGCGACCTCACAGGACCGATCGCGACCTCGGGCAATCCCTTCGTCGTGCACGCTTCGCTAAAGGCCGGCGCCAGGGTCGATCTCCCGGTCGGTGGCCCGGCGGAACTCGGGGTCTATGTGATGGTGGGCGCCGCCGTCATCGGCGGCGACGACCGGCGGATCGAGGCCGGGCAACTCGCGCGACTGACGGCGGGGGGCTCACTCGAGATCGAGGCCGCATCGGACAGCGAGATCCTGCTGATCGGCGGCGATCCCCTCGATGCCCCCATCCTGCGCCACGGGCCGTTCGTGATGAATTCAATCGACGAACTCGAACGGGCTGTTCGCGACTATCACGCCGGCCGGATGGGTCAGATCGCAGCCTGACGTTTCTCTTTTCCTTCAACCTCAACCGACGACTGGAGACAATCATGACCAAGGTTCTCGTTCTCTACTATTCGACCTACGGCCACATCGAGACGATGGCGGAGGCGGTCGCTGCCGGCGCGCGCGAGGCGGGCGCCCAGGTCGACATCAAGCGCGTTCCCGAGACCGTGCCGGAAGCGGTGGCCAAGGCCGCGCACTTCAAGCTCGACCAGAAGGCCCCGATCGCCAAGGTCGAGGATCTCGCCGACTACGACGCGGTGATCGTCGGCACCGGCACGCGCTTTGGCCGCATGTCCTCGCAGATGGCGAGCTTCCTAGACCAGGCCGGCGGCCTGTGGGCCAAGGGCGCCCTGAACGGCAAGGTCGGCGGCGCCTTCACCTCGACGGCGACCCAGCATGGCGGCCAGGAGACGACGCTCTTCTCCATCATCACCAACCTGCTGCACTTCGGCATGGTGGTGGTCGGTCTCGACTATGGTCATGCCGGCCAGATGACGATCGACGAGATCACCGGCGGCAGCCCCTATGGCGCCACCACGATCGCCGGCGGCACCGGCCAGCGCCAGCCGTCGGAGAACGAGCTGGTCGGCGCCCGCTACCAGGGCCGCCGGATCGCGGAGACGGCGAAGAAGCTCGCCGCCTGATCACTCGACGATTGGATCTCGAACGCCGGCGTCGCGTCCCGCGACGCCGGGGGGCCGGATCAGCGAGATCAGGCCCGCCAGCGCCGCCAGGCCGGCGAGCAGCAGGATCACGCCGCGGCAGGACGCCACCAGCGACGATGTTGGAACGTTGAGCGTGCTGCCGCCGGTATCTCCCAGCCCCAGCGCGAAAAGCGTCGAGGCGCCCGCGATGCCGGCGCTCATGCCGATCAGGCGCACCAGGTTCAGCACACTTCCCGCCTGGCCCGTCTGCTCGGGCGGCGCCGTCGCCATGATCGCGCTGGTGTTCGGAGAGATGAACAGGCCCTGTCCAACGCCGAAGAGCGCCAGGGCCAGCGTCACCAGCGGCAGGTTCGCGGCCGACCCGTCAAGGAAGACATGGATCGTCGCGAGGCTCGCGATGCAGATCAGCATGCCGCAGAAGGTGGGCGCCCGGGCGCCGAAGCGGTCATAGAGGGCACCGCCGACCGGCGCCAGCAGTCCCAGCATCACCGGCAGGATCGACAGCCGGAGACCGGCCGCCAGGGCGGAATCGTCATAGATGCGCACGAGCGCAAACGGGATGAGGAAGAACACCCCGAACAGCACGGCGTAGGACAGGAAGTTCGCGGCGTTGCCGAGCAGGAAAGCGCGCCTGCCCAGAAGATGCAGGTCGAGCAGCGGTGTCACGGCCCGGCGCTCGGCGCGGACGAAGAGCACGAGGAAGACGATTCCGAATGCTACGCAGCCGATCAGGGCCGGTGACGTAAATCCCCAGGCATGGCCCTCGTTCAGGGCCGCCACGACCGCCGTCAGGGCCGGTGCGATCAGGAGCGCGCCGTACCAGTCGAAGCGACCGGTTGCCGGCAACGCCTTGGTCTGGGGAAGAAGCAGCCAGCCCAGGATCACGCCGGCCAGGCCCATCGGCACGTTGATCCAGAAGGCCCACTGCCAGCCCAGCGTGTCGAGAATCAGGCCGCCGACGGCCGGCCCGGCGCCGAGGCCGATGGCCTGTGCCGCCGATTGCAGGCCGAGGCCGCGCCCGCGTTCCTTCTCACCGGTCGCCATGACGATGATGGCGATGCTGTTCGACGTCAGCAGTGCGGCGCCGATGCTCTGCAGGATGCGGAAGAAGATCAGCATCGGGAGATCGGTCGCAAAACCGCACAGGCCTGAGCCGACGATGAAGAGGAAGAAGCCGCCGAGATACAGCAGCTTGCGGCCGACCATGTCGGCCAGCCGCCCGAAGATCGGCGTGAACGATGCCATGGCCAGCAGATAGGCGACCGCGACCCAGCTCACGCTGCTGAGGCGCGCGCCGAATTCGACTTCGAGCCGCGGCAGAAGCACCTGAGTCATGCTGGCATCGATCTGGCCCATGCACGCGCCGATGCAGACCGTTGCGACGACGAACCAGCGGTAGGAGGGCAGGCGGGCGATCGCCTGGAGCGGCGGAGGCTCGCGCCCCTCGGTCAGGGCCGCGCGCAGCGTCCTGATCGAGAGGGGACCCGGTGAAGCATCGGTCAGGACTGACTCCCATCGTGAGCGGCCCGCCGACGCGACATGACGGCGTCAGCCACGGTATCGCGCGGCGCTCGTTTGACGCCAGTCGAATTCATGCGCGATGCTCGGCGGGAAGGGGGCATTGATCCATGGCGCAGGCAGCATCACTGGCGAAGGTTCGGGCGCTCACCTTCGACGTCCAGGGCACCTGTGCCGATTTCTGCGGGCCACTCCTGCGCATGGGGGCCGCGGTCAACCGCGCCAAGCGACTCGAGATCGACTGGGGCCTCCTGTCGGCCGATTGGCGCCAGCTCTATCGCACCGTCTTGGACCAGATCATCGCCGGGCAGCGGCCGTGGCTCAGGGTGGATCGCATCTATCGCGAGACGCTGGATGAGCTGCTGCAGCAACACGGCCTGTCGGCGGCCTTCACCGTGGCGGAGCGCGACGAGCTGAACCAGGTGTGGGCCCGTCTCGATCCCTGGCCTGACAGTGTGGAGGGGCTCGCGCGGCTGCGCCGGCGCTTCGTCATCTCGACCCTTTCCAATGCCGTCATGAGGACCATGGTCGCCGTGGCCAAGCATGCGGGGCTGCCCTTCGATGCCGTCCTGACGGCGGAACTGGCGCGGAGCTACAAGCCGTCGCCGTCCGTCTACCAGCTCGCGGTCGATATTCTCGGCTACCAGCCCGACGAGATCATGATGGTGGCCTGTCACAAATACGATCTGAAGGCGGCGCGTGCCTTCGGCATGCGCACGGCCTTCGTGGCGCGCCCGCTGGAATTCGGCCCGGACGTCCGGCCCGACGTTGCGCCCGAACCCTGGTTCGACGTCTTTGCGACCGACTTCGTCGCGCTTGCGGAGGCGCTGGGCGCCTAGAGGAGGGGACGGGCGAGATAGCGGACGGTCTTGGTGCCGCCATGTATGGATGCGTGTCCGACCTCGACGAAGCCGAGGGCTGTATGGAAGGCATCGGAGGCCGGATTGGGCGGGTCGGAGTTCACTTCGCACACGACGCGGTCGTGGCCGGCGAGACGGGCTGCCTGAAACAGGTCCTCGTACAGGCGGTTCGCCAGGCCGCGCTTGCGCATGGCCGGAGCGACGACGATGCGATCGACATAGACGAAGCGCGGATAGCGTGCGCGGAACCAGAGGTAGTTCGGACTGTCGTAATCGGCGTCGTGGTCGAAGGCCATGAGGAAGGCGGCGACGTTGCCGGCGCTCCGTACGTGGAAGGCCTGACCAAGAAGATGCCGCAGCCGCGAGGCGTCGAGCCAGGAGAGCTCGACGGCATGTTCGTTGTTGAGCGCGAGGATTGCGGCCTCGTCGCCGGGTGAAACGCTGGCCAGTTCGGTCAGGCGTTCGTCTCCTTCAGGAACTTGATCAGCAGACGGCTCACTTCGGCCGCCTGTTCCTGCTGCACCCAGTGGCCGGCGCCTTCGATCAGGTGGATTTCCTTCATGTTGGTGCAGGCGCTCTTCTGCATCTTCTCCAGCGCGCCGGGCGACTGGTAGTTGCCCCAGTCGCTCTTGCCCGAGATGAAGGTCGAAGGTTGGTCGACGGTGCGGCCGGTAAAGATCTCGAGTTCCGGCGTCACGCGGCCGCTGGTGCGGGCGCGATACCAGTTGAGGCCGCCCTGGAAGCCGGTGCGCTCATACTCGCCGGCATAGACCGCGAGCTCGTCGTCGGTGAGCCACTTGGCGGCCGCGATCTCCTCGGCCGTGGGCATCTCCTTGGCGACCGTCTCGGCCATGCCTTCGGCAAGATCCATGATGTAGTAGGTCGGCATCTTCGCCAGTTCCTCGGCGGTCCAGCCCTTCAGCTCGTAGGGCTTGTTCGCCTTCCAGTCGGCGCTCTTGTAGTGATAGTAGGCGCGCAGGAAACTGTGCAGCCCCTGCTTGGCGTGCCATTGCTCCTCGTTGGCTTCGCGCGTCGACTGGTACCACTGGTAATGCTTGCGCGGGCGCGGCAGCGCCGCCAGCGCGGCATGGACGTCCGGTGCCTTGGGCGAAGCAGGCTTGCCGGCCGTGTCGAAGGGCACGGATGAGGGGCCCGAAAAAGGCGCGCTCATCAGCACCATGCGCTTGAAGATGTCGGGCCGCACCAGCGAGGCGTAGGAGGCGACCGAGGAGCCGAAATCATGCCCGACCGCGGCCTCGGCGGTGCGATGGCCGAGCGCATACAGCACGCCGACCGCGTCGCGCAGAAGGTTGGTGAAGCGGAAGCCGATCTGGTCGGCATCGAAGTCGGCGCTCCAGCCCGTGGTGCGGCCATAGCCGCGCAGGTCGGGTGCGATGACGTGATAGCCCGCGTCGGCGAGTGCCGGCATGACCTTGCGCCAGCTGTAGGCGATCTCGGGGAAGCCGTGGAACAGCATCACGGCCGGCGCCTTCTTGTCGAAGCCGGCTTCGAGCACGTGAATGTCGAGGCCGTTGATGCCGGGCAGGATGCGGGCGCGAACGCCGGCGGGGAGGACGGAAGCGGGGAGCGGTTGCATGGGGCGAGCCTACGCCGACCGCGACAGGAATGGCAGATCAGTCGTGAAGTCAGCTCTGTGAACGGTCCGCCCTGCGGTTATCCGAGGGTCATGCAATGGAGGGGCGTCGAATCCCTCGTGCCCGATCGATGCGGTGGGCCATGTCACCTTCGGCATCTGACCGGTGCGGTCGTAGGCATCGGCGACGCGATCGACGCATTTCTCGAAGGCGGTCGAACGAGGCTTGATGCCCTGGTCCAGGCAGGCTTTCTCGGCGATCGCCAGGGTGTGACCGGACTGGGCCTGAACCTGGGGCGCGAAAGTCGCGAGCGCTAAGGCAGCGCCCATGGCCATGAAGCCCGCATTCGACCGATGCATCGCATCCTCCTTGTCTTCAGGAACGCCGATGGTCGCGCAATCGTCGCCGCGGAGCCCAACCGGCTACTGGTGGGCGATATCCCGGTCGTACTGGGGCACATCGGTGAACATGAGCAGGCGACGGGCGTGGGTTTCGCGCTCCATACAGTTCTTGTAGCCGGAGGTTGTCGGCGACAAGCCCTCCTGGAGGCAGGAGTCGCGCGCAGCCGCGGTTACGCGTGCCATCGTGTAGGCGATCTCCGGCTTGCCCCATTCCAGGGCGCGTGTCGCCTGTGACAGGCAGTATTCATAGCCTTCCGTTTTCGGGGTGATGCCCTGCTCACGGCAGATCCGCTCGGCCTGGCTCTGGGCCGATGCCGGCGGAACCGGCGGGGCGAGGACCACGATGCCTGCCATGAGGAACACGCTTCCCAGCGCAAGACCGGCATTCAGCTGGTTGCGAGTCATTTGGACGGCTCCGGTGAATTGGTTGCGATCAGGTACTGGATAAACGTCCCGAATCGCCAACGGGTTGCGGATACAAACGATACAATCGTCTGCACCTGCCCCGTTTCCGCCTCAGTCCGGGCCGGTCAGTAGCTTTTCGGCAGTCCCAGCACCCGTTCGGCGACGTAGCACAGGATGAGCTGCTCGCTGACCGGGGCGATGCGGGCGATCATGACCTCGCGCAGGAAGCGCTCGACGTGGAACTCCTTGGCGTAGCCGTAGCCGCCATGGGTCAGGATCGCGCGCTCGCAGGCATCGTAGGCCGAGCGGGCGCCGAGATACTTGGCCGAATTGGCTTCGGCGCCGCACTCCTTGCCGTTGTCGTACAGCCAGGCCGCCTTGAAGGTCAGCAGGTTGGCCGCCTCGAGCTGCATCCAGCTCTCGGCCAGCGGGTGCTGGATCGCCTGGTTCTTGCCGATCGGCCGGCCGAACACCACGCGCTCCTTGGCGTACTGCGTCGCCTTGGCCAGAGCGACCTTGCCGATGCCGATCGCCTCGGCGGCGATCAGGATGCGCTCGGGATTGAGACCGTGCAGCAGGTAGTGGAAGCCCTTGCCCTCCTCGCCGATGCGGTCCTCGAGCGGCACCTTCAGGCCGTCGATGAACACCTGGTTGGTGTCGATCGCCTTGCGGCCCATCTTCTCGATCTCGCGCACCTCGATCTTGCTGCGGTCGAAGTCGGTGTAGAAGAGCGACAGCCCGTCGGTCGGCCGCTTGCACTTCTCCTTCGGCGTCGTGCGGGCGATCAGCAGCAACTTGTCGGCGACCTGCGCCGTCGTGGTCCAGGTCTTCTTGCCGTGGACGACATAGCCGTTGCCGTCACGCTCGGCCTTGGTTTCCAGCGCCGTGGTGTTGAGGCCGGCATCAGGCTCGGTGACCGCGAAGCAGCCCTTCACCTTGCCCTTGATGATGTCGGGCAGGATGCGCTTCTTCTGCTCCTCGGTGCCGAACACCACGATGGGGTTGGGGCCGAACACGTTGAGATGGATCGCCGAGGCGCCCTGCAGCGCCGCGCCCGACTCGGCCACCGCTTGCATCATGATCGAGGCCTCGGTGATGCCGAGGCCCGAGCCGCCATATTCCTCGGGCATCGCGATGCCCAGCCACCCGGCGTCGGCCATCGTGCGGTAGAAATCCTCCGGGAAGCCGCCTTCCTTGTCCTTCTTCAGCCAGTACTTTTCGTCGAAGCCGGCGCACAGCTTGGCGACACTGTCCTTGATGGCGAGCTGGTCTTCGGAGAAGGCGAAATCCATTTGTCGTGTCCTAACGGTTCAGGCCGAGGAAGCTCATCATGAGCCGATTGAACGGCTCGGGCCGCTCGACGTTGGGCAGGTGGCGGGCCTTGGCGATGTCTTCGTAGCGCGCGCCGGGAATCTTCGAGGCGATGAGCTTGTTGCGGTCCGGCGGCGTCGCCGGATCGTCGTCGCCGCAGATCACCAGGGTCGGGACCTTGATGGTGGGCAGCCGGTCGAGATAGTCGAAGTTCTGGATGGCGGCGGCGCAGCCCAGGAAGCCGAGATCCGAGGTGCCGCAGATGGTCGAATGGATCTCCTTCCATCGCGTCGGGTTGGCTTCCTTGAACTCCGAGGTGAACCACCGCTCCATGTTGCCGTCGGCCAGCGCCTTCACGCCATTTTCGCGGACGGCCGCCTTGCGCTGGTCCCACAGGCCAGCCGAATCGTCGGGCGAGGAGGGATGGGTGTCGCACAAGGTGAGCGAGTGCAGGCGCTCCGGATAAGCGAGGGCAAAGCCCTGGCCGATCATGCCGCCGATCGACAGGCCGATGTAATGGACCTTCCAGATGCCCAGCACGTCGAGCGCACCTTTCACGTCGCCCGCCAGCTCGTCCATCGTGTAGTCGCCCTCGACCGGTTGGCTGCCGCCATGCCCGCGCATGTCGAGGCGCAGCACGCGATAACCGGCGGCCAGCAGCGGCACCAGTTGCTCGGTCCACATGCCGCCATCTGCGGCGAGCGAGTGGGTGAAGCAGACGGCCGGCGCGTTCTGCGGCCCGGCGAGGTCGAAGTAGATCTTACGTCCGTCGAGATTGAGCAGCATTTGAACCCCCTGTCATCCTGGGCGCAGCGAAGGATCTCGCGTCAACCACGGTCGGCGTCTGGCCGCCATGTGAGGTCCTTCGCATTGCTCAGGACGACGCTTAATCACATCGCCGAGATACCGCCGTCGATGATCACTTCCGAGCCGGTCATGAAGCTCGATTCATCGGAGGCGAGGAAGACGATTGCCCAGCCCACTTCCTCAGGCCGGCCGAGGCGGCCGATCGGGACCTGCTTGCCGAGCTTCTGCTGCATCAGGTCCTGGCCGAAGCGGTCGCGATACTTGTCGAGGATCGGCGTGTCGATGAAGGTCGGATGCACCGAATTGCAGCGGATATTGTAGCCCGACTTGGCGCAGTGCAGCGCCACTGACTTGCTCAAGAGGCGGACGCCGGCCTTGGCCGAATTGTAGGCCGCCATGTTGGCGCCGGCGATGATGCCGGAAATCGAGGAAATGTTGATCACCGAGCCGCCGAGCCGCGCGGTGTGCTTCTTGATCTCGGCGACGCCGTGCTTGCAGCCGAGGAACACGCCGTCGAGATCGATCGCGTGGACCTTGCGCCATTCCTCGAGCGTGATCTCCTCGACGGTCTTGCTGAGGCCGATGCCGGCGGAATTCAGCAGGACGTGGATGGCGCCGAACTTGTCGACGGTTTCCTGGATCGCGGCCTTCCAGTTGTCCTCGCTGGTGACGTCGAGCTTCACGAAATGGCCAGCCGCGCCCAGCCGGTCGGCGACAGCCTTGCCGCGATCGACGGCGACGTCGGCCACCACGACGCGGGCGCCTTCTTTCGCCATGAGTTCGGCGGCATTGGCGCCGAGACCCGAGGCACCCCCGGTGATGAGCGCAACCTTGCCAGCCAGACGATCCGTCATGTCTTCTTTCCTCCCGCAGCGGCCCCCGCTCTTGCCTCGCGGTGGGCGATATAAGTCGTGGACGCCACGATGATCGCCGCGCCCACGAACGTCCAGATGTCCGAGGTCTTGCCCCAGACCGCCACGTCCATCAAGGCGGCCCAGACGATGCCGAGGAAAGTGATGGATTGCAGGGCGGAAATGTCGAGCAAGCGATAGGCCCAGGTGATGAAGAAGTAGCCCATCGTCCCGAAGAAGCCGGCGGCCAGGAACAGCAGGAGCTGGTCGGGGGTCGGGGTCTGCCAGAACCACAGGCCGAGCGGCGTGAAGCAGATCGCGCCGATCACGCTCTGCCACAGCACGACCACGGCCGGCTTGTCGCGGCCCGACACGACCTTGGCCACGAGGTTGGAGCCGGCGATCAGCGGCACGGCGCAGAGCATCATGATGATGCCCGGGTTCACGGTGACGAGCCCAGGCCGGACGATGATCAGCATGCCCGCGAAGCCGATGCCGACCGCCAGCCAGCGCCGCCAGTGCACCGTCTCGCGCAGGAAGATCACGGCACCCAGGGTGACGAAAATCGGCCCGGTGAAGCCCAGCGCCGCCATGGTGGCGAGCGGCAGCCAGACCACGGCCTCGTACCACAGCGCATAGCCCGACGTATGGAACAGGCCGCGGAAGCAGTGGAGCTTGAGGTCCTGCGTCTTCATGCCGGCGAGGCCGGCGCGCCAGAAGAGATAGGGCGCGATCAGGGCGACGCCGGCCATCCAGCGGCCCCAGGCGACATAGAGCGGCGGCATCTCGCTCGCCAGCTCCTTCACCGAGGCGTTCAGGAAGTTGAAGAAGATGCCGGACAGCACGGCCAGGAAGAAGCCGCGCGCCGTGCGCGACGGAATCAGGCGCGACAGCGTGTCGGGCTGGTCGATGGCGGGGGCGGACATGCGCCGGCAGAGGAAGCCGATATGGGATTGGGGTCAAGGCACTGCTTTCGCAGGTCAGCCTCCAGGCGAGTCTTGCGCTCTGCTATCGTCACCGTGACAATGCCGTCGAGAGGAAAACCATGCCCGATGCCATCGCCGAGACCCCGACGCACGCGGCCCCCGGCCATCCGCTCGATCCACTGACCCCCGACGAGATACGCCAGGCATCGGCGGCCGTGCGAGCGGCACACGATCTCGGGCCGGGCATGATGTTCGAAACGGTGAGCCTGCACGAACCCGACAAGAGCGTAGTGAAGGACTTTCGGGCGGGCGCGTCGTTTCCGCGCGAGGCGTTCGTTTGCGCCTTCGACCGCACCAACGGCAAGGTCTGGGAGGCCCGGGTGGATCTCGTTACCGACACGGTCGTCGACTGGCGGCACGTTCCCGGCGTCCGGCCGCGAATCCTGCTCGACGACATAACGCTGGTCGGAGAGGTGGCGCGGGCCGATCCCCGTTTCCGCGAGGCCCTGGCCCGGCGCGGCATCACAGACATCGAAAACGTCCAGGTCGATCCCTGGTCGGCCGGCAACTACGGGCTGCCGGACGAAGAGGGCCGGCGGCTGTCGCATACGTTCTGCTGGTATCGGAGCGAGAAGAACGACAACGGCTATGCCCACCCCATCGAGGGGCTATGTGCCGTCGTCGATCTCGACCGCGCCGAGGTTCTGCGTGTCGACGACTACGGCGCGGCCGACGTCCCGAGGCTCGATCGCAACTATGCCGCCCGCTATCGAAGCGTCTTTCGCGATGACGTGAAGCCGCTGGAAATCGTCCAGCCGGCCGGCCCGAGCTTCGTCGTCGAAGGCAACGAGGTGCGCTGGCAGAAATGGCGCTTCCGCGTCGGCTTCAATGCCCGCGAAGGGCTGGTGCTGCATGCGATCGGCTACGAGGACGATGGACGGCTGCGGTCGGTGCTGCATCGGGCCGCGTTGTCCGAGATGGTCGTGCCCTACGGACACCCCGGCGGCGGGCATTTTCGCAAGAATGCCTTCGATGTCGGCGAGTACGGCATCGGCGTGCTGGCCAATTCCCTGACCCTGGGCTGCGACTGTCTCGGCGCCATCCGTTACTTCGACGCCTGGCTGGCCGACAGCAAGGGTGATCCCTACTGCATCGAGAGCGCGGTTTGCCTGCACGAGGAGGATTTCGGCATCCTGTGGAAGCACACCGACCTGTTCACGGGCGAGGTCGATGTGAGGCGCGCCCGGCGGCTGGTCGTGTCGTCGATCTCGACCATCGGCAACTACGAGTACGGCTCGTTCTGGTACTTTCACCAGGACGGCTCGATTCACTTCGAGATGAAGGCGACCGGGATCATGAACACCGCCGGCCTGCGGCCCGGCGAAGCGCCGGACTATGGGACGATCGTGTCGCCGGGCGTCTACGCCCACTACCATCAGCACGTGTTCAACATGCGCCTCGACGTGGCGGTCGACGGCGAGCGCAACCGCGTCGTCGAGGTCGACACTGTGGCCTTGCCCATGGGCGACGACAATCCGTACGGCAATGCGTTCACCACGCGCGCGACGGTCCTGGCAACCGAGCAGGGTGCGCAGCGCAACGTCGACTTCAACGCCGCGCGCTTCTGGAAGATCGAGAGTGCGGAGGCCCGCAACCGGCTGGGCCAGCCCACCGCCTACAAGCTGCTGCCGTTGAGCCCGATCCCGACGTTCTCACATCCCCAGTCGATGGTGACCCGGCGCGCGGCCTTCATGACCCGGCAGCTCTGGGTCACAGCCTACCATCCCGACGAGATCTACGCGGCCGGCCGCTACCCCAACCAGAGCAGCGGCGGCGACGGATTGCCGGCCTGGACGGCCTCGGACCGCCCGCTGGTCGATACCGATCTCGTGATCTGGCACAGCTTCGGTCTGCACCATATTCCGCGCCCTGAGGATTTTCCGGTCCAGCCCGTGATCACCGCCGGTTTCGCTCTTCATCCCGCCGGATTCTTCACGGAAAATCCGGCTCTCGATGTGCCGCCCTCTGCAAGCAGCATGAGCTGCTGCGTCGACTGACGCGGCCTTGATCGAAGGCCCAAAAGGGCGAGGAGATTGCCATGGACACTCTGATCGACACCGCATCGCGCCGCCGGAGCCTGTCGGACAAGCCGGCCGCGCCCGTCCTGTTCGCCCACTTTGTGCTGCGCTCCTCGAACGTGCAGCCGATGATCGACTGGTACTCGGCGGTGCTGAACATGCGCGTGGTCCAGCGCACCGACTACATCTGCTTCCTGACCTATGACGACGAGCATCATCGCCTGGGCATCGTGAACCTGGCGGGGCTCACGGCGCCCGATGCCAGGACCTCGGGCCTGGCGCATGTCGCCTACACGTTCAGCGATATCGGCGCGCTGCTCTCGACCTATCGCCGCGTGAAGGCGCTGGGCATCGAGCCGTCGCGCTGCATCCATCACGGGCCGACCGTGTCGATCTACTATCGCGATCCCGACGGCAACGGCGTCGAGTTGCAGGTCGACCGATATGAGACGAAGGAGGCGACGGCGGCCTATTTCCAGACCGAGGCGTTCAGGAGGAACCCGATCGGCGTCGCCTTCGATCCCGAGGCGCTGGTGAAAGCCTACGAGGCCGGCGCCCCGGAGAGCGACCTGCTCGACATGCCCGACGGTCCGCCGGCCGCGCCGCAATCGGCGCCGGGCAAGAGCTAGAAGAGCCAGATCAAGGTCGAACCGCCTATCAGGCCGATCGCGATGGCCGTGCCGACCATGACCTTTATGGACGGGCGATAGGTCTCGTCATCGATCGTCTTGCCGACATGGAGGTAGTGCCAGGTCGAGCCGGCCAGCATGACGATCCCCAGCATCACCAGGCCGATTCCGAGCTTCTCGACATGGCGGTTGGCGAGGTCGCGCACCTGCGGCACGACCTGATGCATCTCCATCAGGAAGAGCGCGAAGCGGTTGATGGCGACGCCCAGCGTCATCACCGCGATCGACGTCCGGATCCAGGCGAGGAACGTGCGCTCGTTCGCCAGATGATCGGTGACGTGCAGGCTCTTCTTCGGACTGTCCACGGTGACTCCTCGTCGCTCTTCTCACGTTCCTCTCCCCCTAGCGGGGGCGAGGAGTATGAGGCCCCAAAGAAAAAGGCGCGACCCGTGGGGATCGCGCCTCGTTCCGTCCCGGTAACGGGACTCAGTTGTACTTGGCGATCTCGAGACGGCCAACCTGGTCGCGATGGACCTCGTCCGGACCGTCGGCCAGGCGCAGGGTACGCTGGTGGGCGTACATGCTGGCCAGCTTGAACACCTGGCTGACGCCGCCGGCGCCATGCAGTTGCAGGCAGCGGTCGACGACCTTCGAGGTGATGTTCGGCACCGCCACCTTGATCATCGCGATCTGCTGGCGGGCTTCCTTGTTGCCGAACTTGTCCATCGCCCAGGCGGCCTTGAGGACCAGCAGGCGGGCCATGTCGATCTCCATGCGCATGTCGGCAACATGGGCCTTGGTCACGCCCATCTCCGAGATGCGCTGGCCGAAGGCGACGCGGCTCTTGGCGCGCTTGATCGCCATCTCGAGCGCCCGCTCGGCGACGCCGATGGCGCGCATGCAGTGATGGATGCGGCCCGGTCCGAGGCGGCCCTGGGCGATCTCGAAGCCGCGGCCCTCGCCAAGGAGGATGGCCGACTTCGGCACGCGCACGTTGTCGTAGACCACTTCGGCATGGCCGTGCGGGGCGTCGTCATAGCCGAACACGTGCAGCATCTTGACGATCTTGATGCCGGGCGCGTCGCGCGGCACCACGATCATCGACTGCTGGCGGTAGGCCGGCGCGTTGGGATCGCTCTTGCCCATCAGGATGATGACCTTGCAGCGCGGGTCGCCCATGCCGGACGACCACCACTTGCGGCCGTTAATGACATAGTCGTTGCCGTCGGACTCGATGCGGCACTCGACGTTGCGCGCGTCGGACGAGGCGACCGCCGGCTCGGTCATGGCGAAGCAGGAGCGGATATCGCCGTTGAGCAGCGGCTTCAGCCACTTCTCCTTGTGCTCTGCCGTGCCGTAGCGGGCGAACACTTCCATGTTGCCGGTGTCCGGCGCCGAGCAGTTGACCGCCTCGGAGGCGATCGACGAGCGGCCCAGCACTTCGCAGATCGGGGCGTATTCGAGGTTGCTGAGGCCCATCGTACCGTGCGTGTCGCCGGTCTCGCGGTCGGCCGGCAGGAACATGTTCCACAGGCCGCGCTTCTTGGCCTCGGCCTTGCACTCCTCGATGATCGGCGGAAGCTGCCAGCGATCCTTGGCGGTCTCCATCTGCTCTTCGTAGATGGGCTCGGCCGGGTAGATGACCTCGTCCATGAATTTGTTGAGCTTCTCGAGCAGCGCCTTGCTGCGATCCGAGTATTCGAAATCCATCGTTCTCTCCCTTGTGCTGCGGCGGACTCTGGCCGAAAACCGCCACGATGTGAACGGGCATTCAGGTCGCACGCCGGTTTCGACTTGCGGTCGAAGAGGCGGCTTCAGGCTTCCGCGGCGCGGGCCCCCGCCGACCGCCGCAACGGCTTGAGGACGGCCAGGGCGAGGAAGGCGGCGAGCAGGTTGAACAGGGCGGCCGCGAGGAAGACGTCATGCCAGCTTCCGGTCTCCACGACCCAGAAGCTCGCCAGCGGGATCAGCAGCGAGGCCATCCCCTTGGCGGTATAGAGCAGGGCGGCGTTGGTGGTGGCGTGTTTCGTGCCGAACACGTCGGTGCAGATGGTCGGAAACAGGCTCGCGGTCTCGCCCCAGGCGAAGAAGGCGATGCCGCCCAGGATCACGAACAGCAGCGGGTCCTGGCCATAGACCCAGAGCGCCCAGATGCCCACGCCCTCCAGCAGGAATGCGATGAACAGGGTGTTCTCGCGGCCGATATGGTCGGACACCCAGCCGCAGAGCGGTCGGGTCACGCCATTCATGACGCGGTCGAGGGTGATGGCGAAGGTAAGCGCGGGCAGCGTCAGCCCGAGCAGGCTGACCGGCACGTCGGCGACCTTAAAGTCGCGCGCAATGGGGGCGATCTGCGCCGTCGCCATAAGACCGCCCGAGTAGACCAGGATGAACATGAAGTAGAGCAGCCAGAAGATCCGGGACTTCAGCATCTCCGTCGGGGCGAAGTCGCGTGAGGTCTGAAGGAGGCGCGGGGCCGGCGCGACCGACGCGCCGTGGGGCGGCGCCCGCAGCGCCCAGGCCGTGACGACGACGATCGCACCCTGGACGAGGCCGAACCACAGGAAGGCCGCCTCATAGCCGCGCGTGGCGATCACGTCCTGGATCGGGATGATGCTGAGCGCCGAGCCCGCGCCGAATCCCGCGACGGTGAGGCCGACCGCCAGGCCGCGGCGGTCGGGGAACCAGCGGACGGCATTGCCGACGCAGGTCCCGTAGACCGCCCCGGCGCCGACGCCCCCCAGCGCCGCGGCGACGTAGAGCAGGAACAGCGAATCGGCCACGGAGTTGAGGGACCAGGCCGCGCCCACCAGCACGCCGCCTGCGGCCACGACGTATTTCGGGCCGAACCGGTCGACGACCCAGCCTTCGAACGGCACCAGCCAGGTCTCGGCGATGATGAAGATCGCAAAGGCGGTCTGGATGCTGGAGAGGCTCCAGCCGTACTTGTCGTGGAGCGGATGGACGAACAGCGTCCAGCCATATTGCAGGTTGGCGACCGCGACCATGCAAAGCAGGCCGGCGCACAATTGCAGCCAGCGACCTGCTGGCGGTGCCGTCACGGACGAACTGCTGAGCGACACGCTGAAAACGCTCCCTTGCCCTGCGATGGTTCCCGTCCCTAAATCGCGTCGACAGAACAGGCGCCGGGGAGAACGTTGTTGGACAGTGTAATGCAGGTTCCGTTCAAGCCCATCGAATTCCTCAGTCGCGACATCAAGGTCGAGCGCCGTCCCGACGGAACGGTGGTGCTGCAGTCGAACCACGCCCTGCAACCCTATGCCCGCCACGTGCCGGCGCTGCTCGCCAAGTGGGCGGCCGAGGTGCCGGATCGTCTGTGGCTGGCGCAGCGCCGCGGGCCCGAGCGCGACTGGCTGAAGATCACTTATGGAGAGGCCAAGCGGCAGGTCGAGTCGGTGACACAGGCGCTGCTCGACCGCGGATTCGGTCCCGTCAAGCCGGTGATGATCCTCTCGTCGAATTCCATCGAGTTCGCGCTGCTGACCATGGCCGCCATGCAGGCCCGCGCGCCGGTCGCGCCGGTGTCGCCGGCCTATTCGGTGATGAGCCAGGACCACGCCAAGCTGAAATACGTCTTCGATCTCATTAAGCCCGGCCTGGTCTTCGTGCAGAACGGCGAGATCTACACGCGCGCGCTGGCGGCGCTCGATCTCGAGGGCGTGCTGCTGGTCCATGTCGACAAGCCGCCGCCCGGGATGCAGTCGCTGCCGTGGACCGAACTGGTGGCGACGCCGGCGACCGACGCGGTGGGCAAGTCCATCGATTCAATAGGACCGAAGACAGTCGGCAAGTTCCTGTTCACCTCCGGCAGCACCGGCATGCCGAAGGCCGTGATCAACACTCAGGAAATGATGTGCGCCAACGTCGCCATGATGAGCATGGCGCGGGTGCGCAAGGCGAGCGACGTGGCGCCAGTCATGCTCGACTGGCTTCCGTGGAACCATACGATGGGCGGCAACGCGACCTTCCAGGGCAACCTGAACGAGGGCGGCACCACCTACATCGACGACGGCAAGCCGCTGCCTGGCCTGTTCGAGGAGACGCTGCGCAACCTGCGCGAGGTCTCGCCGACATCCTTCTCCAACGTCCCGGCGGGCTACGCGATGCTCGCCACGGCGCTTGAGAAGGACGAGGCCCTCGCCCGGCGTTTCTTCGCCAACATCAACGTGCTCTCCTATGGTGGCGCGACCCTGCCGGGCGATCTCTACGAACGCATGGAGGTGCTGGCGGTGAAGCACACCGGCTATCGCATTCCCTTCGTTACCGGCTGGGGCTCGACCGAGACCGCCCCGACCGCGACCAGCGTGCACTGGGCATCGGAGCGCGTCGGCCTGGTCGGTCTTCCGTATCCGGGCGTGCAGTTGAAGATGGTGCCCACCGGCGCGGCGGGGCGCTACGAGCTGCGGCTGAAGAGCGTGATCGTGACGCCCGGCTACTACCAGCAGCCCGACCTCACGGCCCAGATGTTCGACGAGGAGGGCTTCTACAGGATCGGTGATGCGGGTCGCTTCGTCGATCCGGAGGATGCGAGCCAGGGCATCATCTTCGACGGACGCGTCGTCGAGGATTTCAAGCTGACCAGCGGCACCTTCGTGCTGGTCGGCACCCTGCGCACGACCGCGATCGCCGCCGCCTCTCCCGTGCTGCAGGACGCCGTGGTCTGCGGCCAGGACCGCGAATATGTCGGGCAGCTGGGTTTTCCCAACGTCGCGGCCTGCCGCCAGCTCGCGGGCGACAGTGGCGCCCAGCTGCCGCTGGCCGAACTCCTGGCCCATCCCGCCGTCGTCGGCACCGTGAAGGAGGGCCTTGCGAAGATGAACGCCGAGGGCCGCGGCTCGTCGATGAGGGTGAAGCGCGTCCTGCTGATGACCGAGCCGCCGCAGGTCGACGGCCAGGAGATCACCGACAAGGGCTATATCAACCAGCGCGCCACGCTGGAACGCCGCAAGGCGCTGGTCGAGAAACTCTATGCCGGCGGCGAGGGCGTCATCGAAGTGGCCTAGACCGTGCTTGGGTCTCGGGACAGGAGTGAAGGGCAGTCCATGGACCAGTTCGAAACGCCCAACAGGGAAGCGGCCAAGAAGGACGTGCCGCTGCGCTACGACACGCGGCTTCTCGGGCGCATTCTGGGCGAGACGGTGCGCGACCAGGAAGGCGACGCGGTCTTCGAGTTGGTCGAGCATATCCGCCGCACCGGGGTGCTGTTCCACCGCGATGCCGACGAGGCGGCGCGGCAGGAACTGCAGGCTACGATGACCAGCCTGCCGATGGATCGGGCCGTACGCATCATCCGCGCCTTCGGACACTTCTCGCATCTGGCCAACATCGCCGAGGACCAGCACCACATCCGCCGCACGCGGGCGCTCGCCATTGCCAAGGCGCCGCCAGCGCAGGGTACGATGGCCTATGCGCTGTGCCGCGCCGCGAAGGCCGGAGTTCCCCGCGGGCGGTTGCAGGGATGTTTCGGCCGTGCGTTGTGCAGTGCGGTACTGACGGCCCACCCGACCGAGATCCGCCGCAAGAGTTCGATCGACCGCGAGATGGAGATCGCGCGGCTGCTCGACGAGCGCGACCGGGTCGAGTTCACGCCGGAGGAGCTGCGGGCCAACCGGCAGGCGCTGCGCCGCGCCGTGCTCACTTTGTGGCAGACCAGCATCCTGCGCGACACGCGGCTGCGGGTGATCGACGAGGTCGCCAACGGGCTTGCCTATTACGATCATACGTTCCTGCGCGGGCTGCCGATCTTCTACGCCGACCTCGAGGACCGGCTGGGCGGCATCGATGCGTCCTGGCAGGACATCGACGTGCCGTCCTTCCTGCGCATGGGCAGCTGGATCGGCGGCGACCGCGACGGCAATCCCTACGTCACCGCGGATGTCACGCGCCAGACGCTCACCCTGCAAAGCCAGCGCGCGCTGCGCTTCCATCTCGAGGAACTGCACCGGCTGGGCAGCGAGCTGTCGCTCGACGGCCGCATCGTGCACGTCTCGGAGGGATTGCGGCGGCTGGTCGAAAGCTCGGCCGACCGCGCGCCGGAGCGCAAGGACGAGCCTTACCGGCGCGCCATCGTCGGCATCTATGCGCGGCTTTCCGCAACTGCGTGGTCGCTCGACAGGTTGGAGCCGCCGCAGCCGCCGGTCGGTCCGGCGCCGGCTTACGAGAAGGCGGAAGACCTGCGGGCGGACCTCGACACGCTCTACCGGTCGCTCGCGGAGAACGGCTCGGCGGACCTGGCGCGCGGGCGCCTGCGGTCGCTGCGGCGCGCCGTCGATGTCTTCGGCTTTCATCTGGCATCGCTCGACCTGCGGCAGAACTCCGACGTGCATGCGCGCGTCATGGCCGAGCTCGTGGCGGCGACCGGGACCGGCATCGACTACGCCGGGCTCGATGAGGCGGCGCGCGTCGATTTTCTGACCGTCGAGCTCGGCAACATGCGGCCGCTCGCATCGTCCTACCATTCCTATGGCGACGAAACGGCCGCCGAGCTGGACCTCGTGCGCGTGGCGGCCGATGCGCATCGGCGCTACGGCCGGGCTGCCCTTCCGAACTACGTGATTTCCAAGGCCGACAGCGTCTCCGACATCCTTGAAGTGGCCGTGCTGCTCAAGGAGGGCGGATTGCTCGATCCGCGTGAGGGCCGGCTGGACGTCGACATCGTGCCGTTGTTCGAGACCATCGGAGATCTGCAGCGCTGCGGGCGGATCATGGACGAGCTTCTCGCCCTGCCGGCCTATCGCCGCCTCCTGGCGTCGCGCGGCGACACGCAGGAAGTCATGCTGGGTTACTCCGACAGCAACAAGGACGGCGGCTATCTCACCTCGACCTGGGAGCTGTACAAGGCGGAGCTGGTCCTGATCGAGACCTTCAAGCGCCATCGGGTCGGGCTGCGCCTGTTCCATGGTCGCGGCGGCTCGGTGGGCCGCGGTGGCGGGCCGAGCTACGAGGCGATCCTGGCGCAGCCGCCGGGCGCCGTGCAGGGGGCCATCCGCATCACCGAACAGGGCGAGGTGATCGCCGGCAAGTACTCCAATGCCGAAGTCGGGCGGCGCAATCTCGAAACCCTGGCCGCCGCCACCCTGGAAGCCTCGCTTCTCGACGCCGACCGGCCGCCGCCGCCCGCCGATTATCTCGCTGTCATGGAGGAGCTGTCGGCACACGCCTTCCGCGCCTATCGCGACCTGGTCTACGAGACCGAGGGCTTCGACCGGTATTTCCGCGAATCGACCGTGCTGGACGAGATCGCCTCGCTCAACATCGGCAGCCGCCCGGCCTCGCGCTCGAAGAAGCAGGGCATCGAGGACCTGCGCGCCATTCCCTGGGTCTTCAGCTGGGCCCAGTGCCGCCTGATGCTGCCGGGCTGGTACGGCTTCGGCGCCGCGATCGAGGCCTGGACCGCCGCGCGGCCCGGCGACGGCATGGCGATGCTGCAGGAGATGCACGACAACTGGCCGTTCTTCCGGACCATCCTGTCGAACATGGACATGGTGCTGGCGAAGAGCGACATCGCCATCGCCTCGCGCTATTCCGAGCTGGTGACCGATGTGGCGCTGCGCGAGCAGGTTTTCGCCCGCGTGAAGCGGGAGTGGCAGGCGTCGATCGACGCAGTCTGCGCCATCACGCGGCAGAAGACGCTGCTGGAACTCAACCCGCTGCTGGCGCGCTCGATCCGCAACCGCTTCCCCTACATCGATCCGCTGAACCACGTGCAGATCGAACTGCTGCGGCGTCACCGCGCCGGCGATCCCGATCCCGCCGTCGTGCAGGGCATCCACCTCAGCATCAACGGCATCGCGGCCGGCCTGCGCAACAGCGGTTAGGTCGGCAGTCGGGAGATTTCCCGGCGCAGCCGATCTCTCAGGAATGCAAACGTCCATAGGTTGTAGGCATGCCTTTTGCTCGCCGTGGCGAGCAAGGCCGCGCGATGGGCGGTCGCTGGGAGGGCGCCATGCAAACATTCGCTGCTCTAGGTTCCATCCAGGCCGAACGCACGGCCGCCTTTCCCGCAAAATTCGCGGACAATCCGCTGCGCGCCTTGACGCTCGATTCGCTTCAGCGACGCAACGCCATCCTCGACGCGGTCTTCTACGACATCGGCGTCATAACGCCCGAAGAGACCAAGGGACTGGCCTTCTGGCTGGCGCGCGAAGGTGCGATCCTGGTCGTCACCCCGTCTGGCGGTGATCCGCTGAAACTCTTCCTGACGACCGATGAATATTTCAGCAAGAACGACAAAGCGGCCGCGGCGCTGGTCGTCGCCGGCGTCGGCAGCTCCGCCTTGGGTGCGGCCGCTTTCGCTCGAAACATCGCGGATGCGCTCGGCGAGCCCGTCGTCGCGGTGGTCTCCGGTTACGGTCTCTCCGACGTTCTGACCGAGGCGCTTGGGGGCTTTTTCCTGTTCGGAGGCCTCAACAGCCTGCGTCATCTGTTCGAGCCGCTCGACGCTGTCACGAAGATGTTCACATGGACCGAGCCAATGTCGGAGGCGGGTCGGGTCGGGTCCTGGGCTCGCGCGAGTAAGGATACCGAGACGGTCATCGCGCTGCTCAGGGACAAGAGATTCGGGGCCCCGCTGCTGGTTGGTCATTCCAAGGGGAACCTCGTCCTCTCGGAGGCGCTCTACGCGATCGCCAGGGAGGACGAAGCCTTGGCCACGACGATGGGTAATGCGCTCCGGATCGTCACAATCAGCGCCAAGATCGGCATGCCAGCATACTTCCGGAACGTGCTCGACGTTATGGGGGCGTGGGACTGGTTCGGCGCGCTCAATTCGCGCCCCGACATCCCGGCCGATTACACGGTGCCGCGAGCCTGGCACAGCACCAATCGGGACTTCCCGATGGGCATGGCGATCGACGTCAA
This sequence comes from uncultured Alphaproteobacteria bacterium, assembly GCA_903929895.1. Classification (GTDB taxonomy): domain Bacteria; phylum Pseudomonadota; class Alphaproteobacteria; order Reyranellales; family Reyranellaceae; genus Reyranella. Next base: position 3,070 of record CAIYWM010000177.1, on the reverse strand, counting down.
GGACACTCTCCTCAAGGTCCTGCCGATGTTCGAGGCTGAACGGCCCGTACGTCCCGCTGAACGGTTGGCGGCGATCCTGGATGCGCCGCAATTGACGGCGGCGGCCTTGCGCAGCTCTCGCATTCCCCTACGTCCGGAATAGGCTCTCGGGTGACCTGAACATCAGAGCATGCACGTCGAGATCTGGCAGCTCGCAGCGGCGAAACGCCAGACTTGCCTCGCGATGCCGGCGACACCACCATGGCATCGGAGGAGCGGAACAGCATGAATCGACTGGCGGGCAAGGTGGCCATCGTCACGGGGGGCGCGAGCGGCATGGGCCGCGCGACCGTGATGCGCTTTCTTGCCGAAGGCGCGAAGGTGCTCGTGGCCGACCTCAACGAGGCCAATGGCGCGGAGACGCTGGCCGTTGCGAAGGCGCAGGGGTTTGGCGACGCTATCGGCTTCGTCCGCTGCGACGTTTCGAAGGAGTCGGATGTCGCTTCCATGGTCGCCGAAGCCAAAAGCCATTTCGGGCGGCTCGACATCGCCTATCTCAATGCCGGCGTCGGCGGCGCCTTCGGGCCGATTGCCGAGACCAGCGTCGAGGACTGGGACTATACGTTCGCGGTGCTGACGCGTTCGGTTTTCCTCGGAATGAAGCACGCCTCGCAGGCGATGAAGAAACATGGGGGCGGCGGCGTGATCCTGGTGACCGCCTCGATTGCCGGCATGGTCGGCGGCGGCGGCAGCCATGCCTATTCGGCGGCGAAGGCCGCCTGCATCAGCCTGATCGAGAATGTGGCGGCCGAGCTGGGTCCCGATCGAATCCGAGTGGTCGGCATTGCGCCCGGCGTCATCTCGACGCCTCTGGTCCATCGCGGCCGGCCCGACAAGTACGAGAAGCAGTTTGGCCAGCAGCCCTGGCCGGACCGCGGCGAGCCCGAGCACATCGCCGACGTCGCGACCTTCCTTGCCTCCGACGAGGCGCGTTTCATCACCGGCGAGACGGTGAAGGTGGATGGCGGCCTGCTGGCCCAGGGCGTGGCGCTCTGGGGCACCGGCGCCGACAACACCTTCATGAAGAGCGCCGGCGTCAACCGCGGCACGACCGGCGAAGCCATGGTCGTCCGCACCTTGCAACCTGAAGGACAGAAGAAATGACCAGCGAAGCCGCCAGTGAAGCCCGGCGCCTGCACGGACATCTCATCGGGCAGCAGGGCTCTCGGCGCTCCTTGAACTCGCCGTCGCTCGTGCTCGATCTCGAGATGCTCGATCGCAACATCGCGGAGATGGCGTCGTTTGCGAAGGCGCATAACGTCAAGCTGCGGCCGCATTCCAAGACCCACAAGTCGGCCGACATCGCGCGCCGCCAGATGGCAGCGGGGGCGCTCGGAGTCTGCTGCGCCAAGCTGGGCGAGGCCGAGGCGCTGGGCGAGGCCGGCATCCAGAGCCTGCACATCACTTCGCCGGTGGTGACGCCGCAGGCGATCCAGCGGCTGGTGGAACTCAACGCCAAGGTCTCCGACCTGATGCTGGTGGTTGACCATCCCGACAATGCCGAGGCGCTGGCATCTGCGGCCGCAAAGGCCGGCAAGCCGCTCGCCGTGATCGTCGATATCGATCCCGGCATCCACCGCACCGGCACGGCCTCGCCCGAAGCCACGGTCGAGCTGGTGCAGAAGGTCGCCAACTTCAGGTCGCTGACCTATGCCGGCGTTCAGTTCTACTGCGGAAGCCACCAGCACATCGTCGACTTCAAGGACCGCACCGCCCAGATCAAGGAGCGCACGGAGTATCTGCAGGGCATCCTGGCAAAGCTGGAGGAGGCGGGCCTGAAGCCCGGCATCGTCACCGGCTCGGGCACCGGCACGCATTACATCGACGCCAAGCTCGGCGTCTTCACCGAGCTGCAGGTCGGGTCCTACGTGTTCATGGACCACGACTACAACGTCTGCGACCTGCGCGGCCTCGACAAGCCGACCTTCGAACAGGCGTTGCAGATCGACGCGCGCGTCGTCAGCGCCAACACGCCAGGCATGGTGACGGTCGATGCCGGCCTCAAGGCCATGGCCACCGAGAAAGGTCCGCCAATGATCCTGAAGGGCGCCGTGGAGGGCGCGACGACCCGCTTCATGGGCGACGAGCATCTCGCGGTGATCGCGCCCAAAGGCCAGCCGGCGCCCAAGCTCGGCGACCAGGTCGTCCTGACCCCGCCGCACTGCGACCCGACCGTGAACCTCTACGAGAGCTATCACGTGGTGAAGGGTGATACCCTGGTCGAGATCTGGCCGGTCACGGCGCGCGGCCGCTCGCGGTGAATTACATTGTAGAAAGCTGTTTGATTTGAGAGGTCCAGGGCGTTGCTCTTTCAGGAGGCGATTGCCAAATCGTCGCTGTCATTTCGACTTTTCTGATACGAACGGCATTTTGCTTGCTGCAACGGCAACCGCTCGCTGAGCGATATCCAGTGGCGTTGCTGGAACGCGACCGAAATCGATAGCCTTCGGGGCCAACAAATCCATCCAGCTAATCAGTCGATCAAAGTGAGGAGCACTTAACATCAGTGCGTCTGCACGGCCGCTGTAGAATGCGCTCAAGCGCGACATATACCTGTACAACCCAATAAGCATTCCGACAAAAAAGAGCAGAATGGCGACAACTCCGAAGCGCGTGATTGCTGATGCGATCAACAGTTGTTGCTGCGACGAAAGGCCATAGAGTTCGTCTTCTGACTCGCGAATGGCCTCCTTTCTGCCATCTCCTCCAGCTCCTTCTCTGCTCTTGGGTGTGTCATCCTTGTGAGGTTTATTCGTGCCTGTTGTAACGAGCTTGAAGTAACTTCGATAAGCTTGATCAAGATAGCGTTCGGCGCGCTTTAGCCTTGCTTGCTGAGATTTGAGGCTTTCTTCGATTGCATCGACGTCCGCTTGGCGCGACTGTCGTGTGAGTGCGACGCGACGGAAGGGATCTTCACTCTTTGGTGTGACTTCTTGTTTGATCCCAGTCTGCGCAGCATTCTGCTCGTCGGACTTTGCTGCTTCTACGCGCTGTCGTGCATCGCGAAGGCGCTGATTTGATCGCGAAATCT
>CAIYWM010000176.1 GCA_903929895.1 uncultured Alphaproteobacteria bacterium | reverse complement strand
AGCCGGACGACGACGGAGAGCTCCGCCAAGAACCGCTCCGCCGCCGCCCTGACCACGACCACCCCCTCGACGGAGATCATCATGGCTGAGACGATTCAGACGACGGCCGCCGGCAATGCAATGCCGCTGTCGGCCGCACTGCGCCCCGGTGGCGCCCTCCTGGCGCTGGACCTGGGCACCAAGACCGGATGGGCTGTGCAGCCCGCCACAGGGCCGGTCCAGAGCGGGACCCAGACGTTCCGCCCGAACCGGTTCGAAGGCGGCGGCATGCGGTACCTCCGCTTCACCGATTGGCTCGTCGAGATCGCCATGATGACCAGTGGCCTGCATCGCGTGGTATTCGAGGAGGTGCGGCGCCATGCCGGTACAGACGCCGCCCACGCCTACGGCGGCTTTCTCGCCACTCTCACGGGGTGGTGTGAACAGCACGAAGTTCCTTACCAGGGCGTCCCCGTCGGCACGATCAAGCGACATATCACCGGCAAGGGCAACGCCGACAAGGCGGCCGTCATCACCGCGGTAAGTGCCCGCGGATTCAATCCCGCCGACGACAACGAGGCCGACGCGCTGGCCATCCTGCTGTGGGCCACCGAGACGCAGGGAGGCGTGCGATGAGCACCGACAGCATCCTGAAGCACGCCGCCGATGTCCTCTCGGAGCGCAGCCAGACCTACGGCGCGCCGGACAAGGCGATGGCTGCCATCGCGGCGCGCTGGTCGCTCACGCTGGGCCACCCCGTCACGCCCGCAGAGGTCGTGCTCTGCATGATCGACCTCAAGCTGACGCGCCTGGCGCGCGATCCCCGGCACCAGGACTCGATGCTCGATATCGCGGGCTACGCCGCTGTCCTGCACGAGGTGACGAAATGATCGCTCGGAATTACTTCGGGTGCTCTTTGCCGAACAGCGACGTTCCGGCGAGGCCGCGCTGCCCGACGCGGGGCCGCAACGGCTTCTGGAAAAGTCGGGTCAGGTGCGTCTTTGGGCTGACCTGCTCGGCGCCCGGGATGACCAGCTGGCTGCCGTCCTTCGCATATCTGGCTTTGGGAGCAGGACGCGGCTTTTCCGTTCCCGGAATGACCAACTGCTGCCCAGCCGGCGTGCGCTCGACATTGAAACGTTGTCCGGCCATTGCGCATCTCCCCACACGTCATCCCAGCCCGGAAGCGAACCACGCCGTTGGCGTCCCGACAATCAGGGAAACCCGCCAATGAAGTGGGCACCCAAAGGATTCGGTGGAGAACGAAGGGCGCCGGAACACATCAAGCGCGAGGGCTGGCAGTTCCAGCGCGTGTTGGTGATCGAGGCCGACGACGAGCGGCTGACCTGGCCGGAGCGCGAGCTGGTCCGCCAGCTGGGCGAGAAGCTTTATGGGCAGAAGCCCAGGCGGCAGGAGACGCGCCATGAATGACTGGACGCCGGAGATGGTCGAGGAGCGGCTGATCGAGGCAGCGTCGGTGCTGCGGCGCCTGCCGGCGCCACGCAAGCAGGGCTACTTCAGCACCTGGCCAACGATGTTCGTCGAGTTCGGCGACCTCGTGGGCCAGACGCCCGAACCGATGCGACTGCCGCCACCCTCGGCCGCGGCCATCAGCCGGATGGAGGCGACGCTCGGCTGGATGCCCTGGCTCGAGCCGATCGACGCGAAGATCGCGTGGCTACGCGCCAGCGGGACGCGGTGGAAGGAAATCTGCTGGGAAGCCGGCCTGGCCCGCGCCGCGGCGCACGAGCACTGGCTCTATGCGCTTTGCGTCATCTCGTGGCGGCTGAACGGCAAGGACCGGGTGAAGCACATTGGTAGGCGGCGGCTGATTGCGCGGGTTCGCTCGTTGGGCGTCGTCCGCAAAACTTCGATTGCAGACACTTTTGGCGCAGACGGATTGGGCCGTACAAGGTAGATTTTTCCAAGGAAGTTTTGGCTCAAATTCTGGGAAGAAATGAAAGATGCAGTATCTCGTCGAAACGACGGAAGGCCCTGGCTTTTCCTCATCTTCAGAGGCCGTGTCGGTTCTCGAAACGTCGATTATTCACAGTTT
>CAIYWM010000175.1 GCA_903929895.1 uncultured Alphaproteobacteria bacterium | reverse complement strand
GTCGGTTTCAGCGATTCGTAGAGGCGCAGGGTGAACAGCCCACCGCCGTCGCGATGGCCGTCGAGGCCCGGATCGACCGGTCCGCGATTCTCGGCGTTGAAGGTGTTGGCGCCGCCCGACAGGTCCGCACCGGCACAGAAGCCGCGGCCGGCCCCGGTGAACACCACCGCGCGCACATCGTCGTCGCGGTCGGCCCGGTCCATCGCGTCGAGCAGTTCCGACAGCATCTTGCCGGTGAAGGCGTTGAGCTTGTCGGGGCGGTTGAGCGTGATGGTGAGGATGCCGTCCTTGGTCTCGTACTTGATCTGCTCGTAATTCACGGGGCGCCCCTCAGCTCTGGTTGATGAGAACGACACCGCCCACGATCAGCGCGATGCCGCCGATCTGCTTGATGCCGAACGGCTCGCCAAAAAGGAAGTGCCCGAGCACTGCAACGATCGCATAGGAGAGCGACACGCTGGGAAAGGCGACCGAAACCGGAATTTTGCGCAGCGCGACGATGTAGAGGAAAGCGGCCGAGCCGTAGAGCGCCAGCCCCATGATGGTCGAGGGGCGGAAGAGCTGGCTCACGAAGTCCGGCGCATCGGCACCGGCCTTCAGGAGAATCTGGCCGCCGATGCCGGTCAGGATGCCGATCCCCAGCGCCACGTAGTAGATCGTCATGCTTAGCTCTCCCTGCGGTCCGGCTCGTGCGAAGGCTCGCGATGCGGCTGGCCGGCTGCGCGCGTATCGACCTTCGGCTGCTCGATGTCGAGCCCCCCGGGCCCACGACCGCGGCGGAACACTTCCCGCACGAGGTATTGCGGCTTGCGGTTCACGGCCAAGAACATGCTGCCGAGATATTCGCCGATCATCCCGATCACAAGGAGCTGCACGCCCGCCAGCACGAGCACCGCGACCATCAGCGAAGCCCATCCCTGGGGTGGCTTGTCGGAGATGATCGCCTCGATGATCGTGATGCCGGCGGCCAGGGCACCCAGGGCGCCGAAGACCAGGCCGAGGATCGTGGCAATGCGGAGCGGCATCACCGAGAAATTGAGGAACATGGCCAGCCACAGTCGCAGCAGGCGGCGCAGCGTGTAGTTCGAGCGCCCTTCGGCGCGCGGCAGGTGGTTGACCTGCAGTCGGCTCACATTCTGGGTGATCTGGAAGATCAAGCCGTCGACATAGGGCGCCGGTCCCTCGTAGCTCGACGTGACCCGCTCGCGCAGGAAGCGCGAAACGCAGCGAAAGCTCGAGAGGTAGAGACCGGGCGGCTTGTCGATCAGCTTGTCGGCGCACCAGTTGGTGAAGCGGCTGCCGAGATTGCGCCAGGCCGCATGCTTCTTTTCCTCGTAGTAGGTGTAGACCGCATCGTACCTGCCGTCGCGGGCATGCTCGAACAGGCGACGGACTTCCTCGGGCGGGTTCTGCAGGTCGTCGTCCATGGTAATTGTGTAGGCGCCGCGCGCCCGCGCGAAGCCCGCCATGACCGCATTGTGCTCGCCGAAATTGCGGCTGAGGCTCAGCACGGTCACCGGCGCACCGGGCTCGGCCGCGAGCTGCTTGCAGACGTCGAGGCTGTTGTCGGGGCTGCCGTCGACCACCAGGACGACCTCCAGGCCCCCCTCGATCTCCAGGGCGCGCAGAGCCTTCACCAGTTCGCCGACGGTCGCCGCGCCGTTGTAGACCGGCACGACGATGGACAGTGCCGGCGACAGCGCCGGCGCCTCTTCGGAATTCTCAATCATCACGTACCGCCACGATCATGAGGGAACCGCCGAACGGCAGGCTGAGGCCGGCGCCGATGGCAGCGCGCTCGATGGCGAGCGCAGTGGAGAAGAAGGCATCGAGCCAGCGCGGATAGTCGCGCACGTCGCTCTCTGCGTCGCCACGCTCGACCATCCGGTGGATGAGCATCAGGGGAAACAGGAGCGTGTTCCAATAGCTCGCCCGCAGGATACGGAAGCCCGGCGCCGCGATCAGGGCGCGGGCCTCGCCGCGCGTGAAGCGGCGGGCATTGTGGACGCGCCTGTCGTGGGCCGACAGCATCCAGGAATAGGACGGCAAATTGAAGATCGCGATCGCGCCCGGCGCGAGGCAGCGATGCGCCTCTTTCAGGGCACGCGCGGGATCGACGTTGGCGTGGCAGAGGACGTCGAGCGAGACGTAGGCCCCGAGCGCTCCACCTCCGATCGGCATTTCATTGACCGAGCCCGAAAGGACTGGCCGTCCCGCCTTGGCCTTTGCCATGCCGGCGGCCACCGGGTCGTACTCAAGGCCGACGGTCGGCCGGCCGGCGACGGCCGGCCCCAGCACCCGCAGCATGCCGCCGGTGCCGCATCCGGCATCGAGGACCGGTCCGCCGGCCTTCGTTCGCGACAGCGCCCAGGCAAGCTGGTTCGCGACCAGCCGGCGCAGGCCGCGATACCACCACATGCGGTCTTCGACCGCATGCATCTGCTCGTATTCGGCCCGTTCCACGAAGCGGCCTCTCCCGGGAAGTCTCCCCTTCCCGTCCGCTTATGATATCTTCACCCCGCCTTGCCAACCGTTCACACCAAACCTCCGACCATTCCGCCGCGTGTCGAGCAGTTCCTGCTGATATCGCTGTTCGCGCTGCCGATCCTCTGGCTCGCAGGCTATTTCTTCCCGCCCATCAACCACGACGTGGCCGCCATCCTAGACGTGTCGACGCGCTGGATCGGCGGCGAGAAGCTCTATGTCGAGGTGCTGGACGAAAATCTGCCGCTGACCTTCGTCGTGCACGGACTGCCCGTGCTGACGGCCAGGCTCCTGCCCGGCACGGTCGCCTTCTGGTTCACGGCCTGGGTGGTCGCGGGCATCTTCGCCTCGTTCTGGGCCTGCCGGCGGCTCATCCGTCTCGTGCCGTCCGCCGACCATGCGCTCACCGAGGCGCTGCTGCCACCGGTGTTTCTGTTCCTGTTCACCGTGCTGCCCAATGAGCATTTCGGCCAGCGCGAGCACATCATGTTCGTGGCCTGCGCGCCCTACCTGATCGCCTCGATGGCGCGCGCCGAGGGCGTGAACCCGTCGCGTCTCGCCTCCATTGCCATCGGACTCGCCGCGGGCATCGCGCTGGCCATGAAGCCGCATTATCTGGCGATCCCGGCCGCGGTCGAACTCTACCTGCTGGTCCGGCGCGGCGTGCGCCCGACCTTCACAGATCCGATCCCCTGGGCGATCGGCCTGCTCGCGGTGGCGCACCTCGCTCTGATGTACCTGGTGTTTCCGGAGTTCGGACATTTCGTGCTGCCGCTGGCGGTCGAAGCCTATGCGCCGATCGGCGATTCGGGATGGCGCGAGGTTCTGACCAGCAACGTGCTGGGACCGACCCTGCTCGCGCTGGCGATCTTCGGCCTGCTCGCCGTCGTGTTCACCAAGACCATCGCCGCGCGCGTCCTCGTGGTGTTCGGCGTCGGCGCCGCCCTCTCGGCCATCGGCCAGGCCAAGGGCTGGCCCTACCACGTGCTGCCGGCGCTTTCGGCCGCCATCCTGCTCGCTGCCCTCACGGTCTCGCAGACTGTGGATCGCTACTTGCCGATCAGCCGCAGCGCGCATCGCCTGCCGGTGGCGGTGATCTGCGCCACCTTCATGGTGCTGCTCTATTTCCAGGCCGCGCTCTATACGCCGCCCTTCTACAAGCAGCGCCAGTTCGAGGCCTCCATCGGTGGCCGGCTGCAGCACATCATCGAGCAGAATGCGCCGAACCGGACCATCCTCGTCCTGTCGCCCGGCATCTATCCGTTCTGGCCGATGGTGAACTACATCGGCGGCCGCATGACCACACGGTTCCTGACCATGTGGGTGCTGCAAGGGGTCTACGCGACCTGCGACGACTTCCCCGCCCTCTACAATCCGCCCGACACGATGGGCGATTCCGAGAAGTTCGTGTTCGACACGCTGAGCGAGGACTTCGCCCGCGAGCATCCCGACCTGCTGATCGTCGACCGGATTGCCGGCGTGCCGCGCTGCCAAGGCAAGGAGTTCGATTATCTCGACTACTTCATGCAGAATCGGGTGTTCGCCGACGCCTTCGAGAACTACGAACACCTGATGGACTTCGACCGCTACCGGATCTACCGGCGGAAGAAGATGAAGAAGTAGCCGCATATGTCGTCCTGAGCGCAGCGAAGGACCTGGCGGAACGACCAACACACTCCGGGGCTAGCGCGAGATCCTTCGCTGCGCTCAGGATGACAATTAAAGCCCGGCTACTTCCAGGGCGGCGACAGAGCGACGGTGCGCGCGGCTTCGGGGATCTTGTCGGGGTCGGGCACCTTGAAGACGCCCGAGGCCACCAGCACGATCTCGCCGCCGCAGACGAGGTCGCAACTGGCGAAGCAGAAGTTGATCGTACGCCGCGCGATGCGCGCCTTGCCTTCGAGCCACTGGCCGAGCTTCGCGCCGCGCACGAACTCGCTGGTGAGCGAGATCGTGGGATGCGGCCAGAACATGCCGGTTGAGAAGCCCGAGCCCACGCCCATCACCATGTCGGCGACGGTGACCAGCAGGCCGCCATGCGCCACGCCCATCGGATTGCCGTGCCGCTGCTCCAGCGGCAGGCCGATCCTGAGCCCGTCCTCCTCCGCCTTGAACCAGAGCGGCCCCAGGAGCGAGACGAAGTCGTCGGTGACGTCGAGCCTGCGGAAGCCTTCCGGTATCGGAGCGGTCATGGATCGAGCCCCTCCTTCGAGGCCGCGAGTCGGTCAAGCATGTCGCGCACCACGGGATCGAACGGCGTGGCACGGTGCGTCTCCTCGTTCAGCGAGACCATGATCACCTTCTGCACGGCGGTGCAGTTGCCTTGGCCGTCGAACAGGCCCTGGCCGATCACGCATTTGCGGTCGTGTGCCTCGACGAGGCGGCAGCAGGCGACGGCCGTGCCGGGATAGAACATCTGTCGCTTGAAGTCGGCCTCGATGCGCCCGACGACCAGGCGGAAACGCGGCAGCCCGGCCCGCACGATCTGGCGCAGGTAGGCGACGCGGGCATTCTCCAGAAGCTCGAGAAAGGCGCCGTTGTTGATGTGCCCGTTGGCGTCGACGTCCGCGAAGCGCAGGTTTTCGGTGGTCGAGAAGCCGTAGATGCCGCGGTCGGCAAGATCGAACGCCATGAAGACTAGAGCTCCGAGAATTCCAGGGTGAGATGCGCAGCTTCCGACGGCGGCACGACCAGCCGGCCGGAGTCGGGCTTCGTGAACCTGACGCCGTTCTTCTTCAGCAGGCCCTCGCAGGCCGCGAGGTTCTCGACCCGCACCGTGAGCAGCGCCGGATGATCTTCCGACCGTACCGGCGTGATGCCGGGATAGCGGACGGCATAGTCCTTGGGCGTCATGAAGCGAATCGGCTGGGTGCCGGTATCGACCACCAGCCCTTCGCCCTCGCGCTTGACCGAGCCCGGCCCGAAATACTTTTCCAGCTCGGGGATCCACTTGGCCGGCTGCTCGGCGATCACGGTGACGCCCAGGATGCCGCGCGCGCCGTTCGGATGGGCCGCCCATTCCGGCCGGTAGACGAATTCAGGCGTCTGGTGCTCGCAGACGAAAAAGCCGACCACCGGCATGTTGTCCTTGGGGATCCGGACCGTGCGGAACTTGGCGAGCTCCGTCTTGCCCGCGACCTCGACCGCGCGGTCGAAGAAGAGCGGCGCATCGGGATTGAGGCCGGCCGCCTTGAAGGCTTCGTAGGCTACGTCGGCGCCATCCGTGGCCAGCGCCACGTTGGCGAGACCGCCCCCGCCCTTCAGCCATTCACGCCGCTCGGCGTTGAACTCGGTGTCCTCGACAATCCCCAGGATCTCGAAATAGTCGGTGTCGAAGATCATCAGGTGGTTGGCCGTGCCGAGCTTCTTGTGGAAGCCGCGTGGCTGGACCTGGAAGCCGAGCTTCCTGTAGGCCGCCTCGGCCGCGTCGATGCCGTCGACCATGACCACCACATGGTCGAGTCCCTTCACCGCACGCTTCATGCCGGCCTCCTGCGCACCATGTTGACCCCTTTGGAGGTCATGACCACTTCGCCGTTCTGATTGACCGCAGTCCAGTGCTCATGGATGACACCCATGGTCGGGCGGCTCTTCGACGGCACCTTGCCCGCACACTCGACCCAGGCGGTGAGCGTATCGCCCGGCCGCACCGGCTTCAGCCAGCGCAGCTCGTCGATGCCCGGAGAGCCCAGCGCCGTGCGCTTGTCGACGTAGTTGTCGACGAAAATCCTCATCAGCTTGGCGGCGACATGCCAGCCGGACGCACAAAGCCCCCCGAACAGAGAGGATTTTGCGGCTTCGGCATCGACGTGAAAGCTCTGCGGGTCGAACTTTTCGGCGAACTCGACGATCTCGTCGGCCGTGAAGCTGGTCGAGCCGAGAGGGTATTTCTGGCCGACGTCGTAGTCTTCCCAATAGCGGGGCTCTGCGGATTGCATGACTCGGTCTTCGCAGAGCATGGGCGATCACGCAAGCATGTCCTCCGGCGCCGGCTATGGTAGCGTTGCACCCGGAAAACAACGCGTAATGACCGATACCAATCTCGTCCGACGGCTCACAACGATCCTCTCCCTCGACGTGGTGGCGTTCAGCACCATGTCGGCGCGCGACGAGGAACGTGCGCTGGCGTTACTGGCCACCCGTCTCGATTCGGCCGGCACTCTCGTGCGCCAGCATCGCGGACGCGTCTTCAAGATGACCGGCGACGGGCTGCTGGCGGAATTCGCGAGCCCGGTCGAGGCCGTCCGCGCCGCCCTCGAGATCCAGGAGGCCATGCGCTCGGCCAACGCCGGCGCGAAGGCCGACGACCAACTCGTCCTGAGGATCGGCATCAACCTGGGCGACGTCGTGGAGAGCGGCGACGATCTCATGGGCGACGCCGTGAACGTGGCGGTACGACTTGAGTCGATCTCGTTACCCGGCGGCATCTGCATCTCGTCGTCCGTCTACGACCAGATCGTCGGTAAGCTGATGCTGGGCGCCGAGGATATCGGCGAGCAGCACGTCAAGAACATCCCGCGCCCCATCCATGCCTACCGCCTGACCGTCGACGGCGCGCGCCCGGGCGCCGCCGCCCATCCCGCACATGCCGTGGCGCGGTCGATGCCGCGCACGCGCCGGTTCCTGGCCGGCGGCGTCATGGCGATCCTCGTCCTGGGCGCGCTCGCCGGGACCTTCTATCTGCGCCATCCTTCGGCACCGCCCTCCCTGCAGACCGCCGAACCCACCTCTGCCCTGCCGGTCGCGACCGCCCCCGTCCCTGACACCGTCGCCACCGAGGCCGTACCCCGCGTGACGACGCCGGCCGCATCGCCGGTGCCGGCAGCCCCTCGGGCTGCCCCGCAACCGCCCCCCGCGCCTCGTCGCTTCGCAGCCAAGGATGTTCCCTTCGTTCCCGACTTCCATTGGCGCGCCCTGCAGAACTATGCCGACGCTCCCGGCGCCAAGGCCTTCGCGTTGAACGTACGCGGAATCTTCGCGATGGCAGTCGATAGGATCGACGAGGCGACCGCCCGCCGGGCCGCCGTCGAGGATTGCAACCGCAAGGTCGAGAGAGACGTGCCGATCGTACGCGCCTACGACGGCTGTGCGCTCTACGCGGTCGAGAACGACGTGGTCTGGTCGTTCCACTCCCCGCCAATGCCGCCGCCGCCCTACGTGCCTTCAAAGAAGCCTTCGCCGCCGATAGCCCTGGATCCCGCGACGGCCCCGTTGTTGCGTCCGGTAGCCCGCGACCGGCTGGCCACCCGCTACCTCACCAGCCAGCACAGCCGCGCCCTGGTGCTGGGACACAATCGTTTCGACTGGTGGACACCGAGCGAAAACGACACCGACGCGATCCGCCGCAACCTGCAGATCTGCGGTCACCTGACGGGACGGCCTTGCGTCGTCTACGCGCTGAACAACGAAGTGCTGGTTCGCACGCCGCAGACGATGCGCGTCACCGATATCTTCACCCCCCAGGACATGAGCGGCCTGGATGACGCCCAGACCAAGGCGCTGGATCAATACCTGATCGCCGATGGCTGGCGCGCCGTCGCGCTGGCCGCCAATGGCCGTATCGGCATTGCCACGAACCGGCCGAGCGAGCAGGACGCCACATCGACGGCACTGCAGGCCTGCCGGGAGGCAGGCGGCTCCGAATGCGCCGTCACGGCCATCGGGCCGTTCAGGGTGGCGCCTCTTTGAGTTCCCTCTCAAGCCGCAACCGCAGGTCGGACGACACACATCCGTTGAGTGCCGCAGGGGCTTGACCGGCCCGGGCGCCTGCCCCTATCCTGCGTCTGCGAGTAAGTCGCAACATCGGGAAGAAACGGCCTTCAAGGCATGTACATCTGCATTTGCAAAGCCATTCGCGAACGCGAGGTCGATGCGGCCGTCCGGGCCGGGGCCCGGCGTCCAGCCGACGTCTTCAGGGCCTGCGGAAAGAGCCCCCAATGCGGTACCTGCGCCTGTGACATGCGCGACCGCATTGCCCATGCGGTCGCCCATGAACGTTCCGTTGAGCCGACGCTTCTCGCGGCCGACTGATTCCGGCTCCCGAGCGCTCAGCTCGGGCCCTTCCCTTCGCCCATCTGGCTCTGCAGATAGTTCTGCACGCCCACCTTCTCGATCAGACCGATCTCGGTCTCGAGGAAGTCGATGTGCTCTTCCGCGTCCTCGAGGATGCTGACGGCGATCTCGCGGCTGACATAGTCCTTCGCGGCCTCGCAGGCCGTTACCGCCTCGACCAGTGCGGTGCGCGCGGCGGTCTCCAGCTTTAGGTCGGCGTCGAGCGCCTCCGGCACGGTCTCACCGATCGCAAGCCGGCCCAGGTCCTGCAGGTTGGGCAGGCCATCGAGCATGAGGATGCGCTCGATGAGCTTGTCGGCGTGCTTCATCTCGCCGATCGACTCCTCGTAGATCTTCTTGCCGAGCCGATCGAAGCCCCAGTGCTTCATCATGCGGGCGTGGAGGAAATACTGGTTGATCGCCGTCAGCTCGTTCTTCAGGAGCTTGTTGAGTTCGGCGATGATCTGCGGGTTGCCCTTCATGGCGAACTACCTCTTTGAATGGGTTGGCCCTCACAAATACTCACCGCTTTCGGGCACGCAACCACAGAGTGAGCGACTGAGAAACGTTCGCTGAAGAAATCGCGCGCATCGCCTTCACACCCAGCGAGTGAGAACGACTTGCCTGATTTTGGGCAGTCCCGCACGCCCGCAGCAGCCCAGCGCGATCCCACACAACGATTCAGGGCTTTAGGAATTTACAGGAAAAAACGTAGCGCCACCGCAACGCGCAACGTCATAAGGTGAGGTGCGTTCATGTCGGACGCCGCCCGCCCGGGACGTTCCGGGCCAGCCAGCTGAGGATAGCGTTATGTCCAATTTCACTCTTCCGAAACTCCCCTATGCCGATGACGCGCTCGCGCCGGTCGTTTCGGCCAACACCATTTCCTTCCACTACGGCAAGCATCACAAGGCATACGTCGACAAGCTGAACGAGCTCGTCCCCGGAACGGCCTACGAGGGCCTGTCGCTCGAAGAGATCGTGAAGAAGTCGGCCAAGGACGAGAAGGGCAAGGCGATCTTCAACAACGCCGGCCAGATCTGGAACCACACCTTCTACTGGAACAGCATGACGCCCAAGGGCGGCGAGCCGACCGGCAAGATCAAGTCAGCGCTGGACGACAGCTTCGGCGGTCTGGATGCCTTCAAGGCGGCCTTCAAGGCGGCGGCCGTCGGTCAGTTCGGCAGCGGCTGGGCCTGGCTCGTCAAGGGCGCCGACGGCAAGCTCAAGATCGAGACGACCGCGAATGCCGACACCCCGATGGCCCACGGCGGCACCCCGCTCCTCGTCGCCGACGTGTGGGAGCACGCCTACTACCTCGACTTCCAGAACCGCCGGCCGGATCACATCCAGGCCTGGCTCGACAAGCTCGCGAACTGGTCGTTCGCCGAGGCAAACCTAGGCTAGGGAGCAATCAATGCTGGGCACCATTCTTCTGATCGTCCTGATCCTCATCCTGATCGGGGCGCTGCCGACCTGGCCGCACAGCAGCGGCTGGGGTTACTATCCGAGCGGTGGTATCGGACTGGTGCTCATCATCATCGTCATCCTGCTGTTGATGGGACGCATATAGC
>CAIYWM010000174.1 GCA_903929895.1 uncultured Alphaproteobacteria bacterium | reverse complement strand
GGTGAACGCGGCCTGGTCGCGCGGCCTGGGCGCCGTGATCAACAGCCAGGGCATCATGCAGTCGCCGGTGGTGCGCGAGCACGCGGGGATTGCCGACGATCAGGTCATCATGAAAAGCATCGCCCTGGGCTGGCCGGATGACAGCTTCCCGGCGAATGCGGTCGTGTCGGAACGAAAGTCCGTCGCCGAAGCCACCGTCTTCGTCGGTTTCGACGATTAGAGCCGCCAGTCGAGATGCGCCCTCAGACGACCTCTGCCGCGCGCATCTCGGCGATTTCGGCATCGGAATAGCCGGCTTCCTTCAGCACCTCGTCGGTGTGCTGGCCGAGCGTCGCCGGCGGGCGATCGATCGAGCCGCCGCCATGTTCCAGCCGGAAGCCCGAGCCCACGACCTTGATCGGCCCATGCTCGGTCTCGACGGTCTGCAGCACGGTGCGGTGCTTGAACAGGTCGAGCTGCGCGGTCTCCGGGATGCTGTGGACGCGGCCGGCCGGCACATCGGCCTTGGCGAAGCGCTCGATCCAGGTCGCCGAATCCTCGGTCTTCATCGCGCCCTCGACGATGTCGTGCAGGGCGGTGTTGTTGGCAATGCGCGTGCCCCAGTCGACGAAGCGCGGATCGTCCAGCACCTCCTCGCGGCCCAGCACCTTCATCAGGCGCTTGAATTGCGGATCGGTCATGACGGCCAGCACGATCCAGCCGTCCTTCGTCTTGAAGAGATTGCCCGTCGGCTTGCGCGTCACCGACAGGTTGGCGGCCTGGCCGTGGACCCGGCCGGTCATCATGTGCTCGGTGAACTGCTGGGCGAGATAGCCCATCACGGCGTCGATCATGGCGACGTCGACGAGCTGGCCCGTGCCGGTATGCGTGCGCTGGTACAGCGCCGAGGCGATGCCCAGGGCCGCGGTCGCGCCCGACATCACGTCGGCGCCGGCGAAGCCCACGCGCGTGGGGCCGTTGTTCTCGAAGCCGGTGATCGACATCAGGCCGGACATGGCCTGGATCATGCCGTCGAAGGCCGCGGTCTTGGACTCAGGGCCGACCTGGCCGAAGCCCGACACGGCGCAGTAGATCAGCCGGGGATTGATCTTCTTCAGCGTCTCGTAGCCGATGCCGAGCTTGTCCATGACGCCCGGCCGGAAGTTCTCGACGACCACGTCCGCCGTCTCGACCAGGCGCTTCACGACCTCGATCGCCTTGGGCTGCTTGAGGTCCAGCGTGATCGAGCGCTTGTTGCCGTTCACCGCGACCCAGGGTGCCGCGAGGCCCCGCTTCTCCCAGTCGTTGGAGCGGGTGCCGAAGCGCATGTCGTCGCCTTCGCGCGATTCGATCTTGACCACGTCGGCCCCGAGCAGGGCGAGCTGGTAGGAGCTGTAGGGCCCCGCCAGCACGCGCGTGAAATCGACGACCTTTACGCCCGCAAACGGCTTGCTCATGTCACTCCTACGCCACGCCCGCCTGCTTGCGCTGGCTGAGCGCGACCTGCTTCACCTTGTCGAATTCGGCCCGCCGCTTGGCGACCTCTTCGGGCGGCATGCGCTCGAGGTTGTTGTAGTCGTTCTTCCAGTCCCCGTCGGCGGTCCAGCGCAGCGGCGACTGAACCGTCGTGCGCGGGCCGATGGCGCTTTCCAGCACCTTCAGCGCCAGATCGAGCGTGAAGCGCTGGGTATCGGGCTCGTGCGGCTTGCCGCAGGAATTGCCCAGCGGGAAATCGCTGTACAGGAACCGGGGCACGCCCACCCATTCGACGATGTCCTTCGCCGCCCCCATCACCACGGTGGGGATGCCGTTCCGTTCGAGATATCGTGCGACCAGACTCACGGTCTGGTGACAGACGGGTCATGTAGGGACGAGCAACGCGGCATCGACCTGGTCCTGGCGACAGCGGGCCAGGATCTCCGGCGCATCGGTTTCCAGGGTCACGCGCTGGCTGCGATTGGTCGGTGCGCCATGGAACCGGGCCGCCAGCTTGAAGCGGCCCTGGCTGGCGAACTCGCGCATCAGCGGCAGCGGGAACCAGGTGTTGCTGTCCTTCGCCGTCGTGTGCTTGCGGTCGTAGCCGATATGGGAAATGCGGGTATCGTGGTCCTGCGACGTGTCGCCCGAATAGACCGAATAGAATTTGGCAGCGGCGTTGTAGAGCGCGCCGGGTCCCTGATCGCCCTTGTCCGGCTGATAAGGCGCCGCGGTCGAGATCAGCGCGAGCGTGCTGTCCTTCAGCGGCTTCGTCAGCGGCGTGAACGGCGCATCGGTGTAATGCGCCCAGCGATAGGGATTGTCGTATCCCAGCGCGAGGTAATACTCGCGGGTGCGGCGCATGTATTCGAGCGGTGCATCGAATTCCGGCGCGAAATCAATCGTGTCGACCATGGTCGAAAACTGAACCCGACGATGCTCCAAGTCAAATTCGCAGGGCGGTTGTCCGCTCGTGCGAGTCTTGCGACGAGGACCGGTCGGAACCTGACCCCGATGTAACCCGCCGGCCATAGTGCCGCCCAACTCCCTCGCGCTATATATGAAGCGAGTTCGGACAGGCTGGGGAGCGCATCGCATGGCGATCAGACGGCGCAGCGTATTGGCGGGCGGCGCGGCCCTTTGGGTCGGTGCCCCGGCGATTCTGCGGGCCCAGACTCCGGCTCCAGCGGGCAAGATCAACGTCAGTCACGGTTTCGCCATGCACGGCGAGCCCAAGTACAAGGCCGATGCCGGGCCACCCGACTACCTCAATCCCGAGGCCCCCAAAGGCGGCAGCGTCCGGCTGGGCGCCCGCGGCACCTTCGATTCGCTGCATCCCTTCATCGTGAAGAGCGTGCCGGCGGCCGGCATCACCCAGATCTGGGATACGCTCTGCTGGAACTCGCGCGACGAGGCCTCGACCGAATACGGGCTGATCGCCGAGACGATCGAATGGCCGGACGACCGGTCCTGGGTCGCCTTCAACCTGAGGCCGCAGGCGCGCTGGCACGACGGCAGCCCGATCACCGTCGAGGACGTGATCTTCTCCCTCGACATCCTGAAGGCGAAGGGCGCGCCCAACTATGCCTTCTATTACCACGACGTCCTGAAGGCCGAGAAAGTCGGCGACCGCAAGGTGCTGTTCACCTTTCGCGACAGCACCAACAAGGAGCTGCCGCTGATCGTCGGCCAGCTTCCCATCCTGCCCTCCAAATGGTGGGCGAGCCGCGACTTCGAGAAGGTGTCGCTCGAGATCCCGCTCGGCAGCGGCCCCTACAAGGTCGACGCTTTCGACGTCGGCCGCTCGATCGCCTATCGCCGCGTTCCCGACTGGTGGGCGAAGGACCTCTGGATGAACCGCGGGCGCAACAATTTCGACGTGCTCCGCTACGAGTATTACCGCGACGTCACTGTCCAGTTCGAGGCGTTCAAGGCGGGCGACCTTGACGTCCGGCAGGAGAACATCGCGCGCAACTGGGCGACGGCCTACGACATTCCGGCGGTGCGCGACGGCCGCATCCAGCGCGCCGAGATCCCGCACGAGCTGCCGACCGGCATGCAGTGCTTCGCCTTCAACACGCGCCGCGACTACTTCAAGGACAAGCGCG
>CAIYWM010000173.1 GCA_903929895.1 uncultured Alphaproteobacteria bacterium | reverse complement strand
TGCCGCAGGACGAGGAGGGTCTCAACCGGACCGGCGTCATGATCGGCTCCGGCATCGGCGGGCTCCAGACGATCTACGAGACGTCGCAGATTCTGAAGGAGCGGGGACCTCGTCGAGTCAGCCCGTTCTTCATACCGTCGGCGCTGATCAACCTCGTGTCGGGGCAGGTCTCGATCAAGTACGGCTTCAGAGGTCCCAATCACGCCGTCGTCACCGCCTGTGCCACGGGCGCACACGCGATCGGCGATGCCGCCCGGCTGATCCAGTACGAGGATGCCGACGTCATGGTGGCCGGCGGCGCCGAAGCCGCGATCTGCCGGATCGGCATCGCGGGATTCAATGCCTGCAAGGCGCTGTCTACCGATTTCAACGACACGCCGACCCAGGCCTCGCGGCCTTGGGACAAGCGGCGCGACGGCTTCGTCATGGGCGAGGGCGCCGGCTGCCTCGTGCTGGAAGAATACGAGCACGCCAAGAAGCGCGGCGCGAAGATCTACGCCGAAATTCTGGGTTACGGCCTGTCGGGCGACGCCTATCACATCACGGCTCCGTCCGAGGACGGTGACGGCGCCGCGCGTGCCATGAAGGCGGCGCTGAAACGCGCCAATCTCGGCACCGACCGGATCGACTATGTGAACGCGCACGGCACTTCGACGATGGCCGATGTGATCGAACTGGGCGCCGTGAAGCGCACCTTCGGTCAGGATGTCTACAACCTGTCGATGTCTTCGACCAAGTCGGCCACCGGCCATTTGCTGGGGGCTGCCGGAGCGATCGAGGCGATCTATGCCATCAAGTCGCTGATCGACCAGGCCGTTCCGCCGACTCTCAATCTCGACGAGCCGGACGAGGGCTGCGACATCGATCTGGTTCCCAAGCAGGCCAAGCAGCGCAAGGTCCGCCACGCGCTGAGCAACTCGTTCGGCTTCGGCGGCACCAACGCGTCCCTGATCGTCGGACCCGTCTGATATCTTTCTGAGGAGCTGAGTCATGCTCAGCTACTTCCGCTGGGTCCTCTTCTTCATCGCGCTGTTCGTCACATTGATGGGCGGCTCGATCTATGTCGGCCATGTCGTCCTTACGGCCCAGGGACCGCTCGAGCAGACCAAGAACATCGTGATCCCGCGCGGCGCGGGCCCGACCACAATGTCCAAGCTGCTGCAGGAGGAGGGTGTCATCGCCCATCCGCGCCTGTTCCGCGTGGCGCTGATGATCGATCCCTCACCCAAGCCCATCAAGGCGGGCGAGTACGAGGTGCCGGCCCATACCTCGATGCAGGCGCTGGTGGAGCTACTCCAGTCGGGCAAGGTTGTGCAGCGTCGCCTGACGATTCCCGAGGGCATGACGACGCCCGAAGTCCTGGACCTGATTCGCAAGACCGAAGCGTTGACGGGCGACATCACGCTCGACGTGAAGGAGGGCGATCTCCTGCCCGAAACCTACTTCTCTTCGCGCGACGATACCCGCGACGGGCTGTTGCTGCGCATGACGGAGGCAATGGAGAAGACGCTCGACGAGGCGTGGCGCAAGCGCGCTGCCGGGCTGCCGCTCGCCAACAAGCGCGAGGCGCTCATCCTGGCGTCGATGGTCGAGAAGGAGACGGCAGTGCCGTCCGAGCGCACACGGGTGGCTGCGGTGTTCATCAACCGCCTGCGCCGTCGCATGAAACTCGAGAGCGATCCCACCACCATCTACGGTCTGACCGAGGGCAAGGCGCCCCTCGGCCGCGATCTGACGCGCGCCGACCTGCAATCGAACACGCCGTTCAACACCTACGTGATCACAGGCCTGCCGCGCGGGCCGATCTGCAACCCGGGACGCGCCTCGATTGTCGCAGCGACCAACCCGGCACGCGATCGGTCGCTCTTCTTCGTGGCCGATGGACAGGGCGGCCACGCCTTCGCTCTGACGCTGCCCGAGCACAATCGCAACGTCGAGCGCTGGCGCCAGATCCAGCGCGAGCGCGCGGAATCCCCGTCCCAGACTCAGCCGCAAGCACCGGCGCCACAGGCGCCGCCGACCACCCGGCAGTAGGTCATGCCGGCGGTCCTGCTGGCGCTCCTGGTCCTGGCGGCGATCGCCCTCGTCGTCGCCTGGTTCCTGCGAGCCAACCCATCCTCGATGGCGCGGGTGCTGCGGGTCGTCATGGTGGTCCTGGGCGGTATCGGCGTGGGCGGGATGCTGATTTTCGGCCTGCGCTTTCTGCCTGGCCTCCTGCCGGAGCTGATGGGATTGGCGGGCGTGGTCATCACCGCTCTGATCGCACGGGCCGTCAGGAACCGCCCATCCGGTGGTTTCAGCTCGCCGGGAACCGGACAGCGCACCGAGGTCGGCACGGCCTTCCTGAAGGCCTGGATCGATCACGGCAGCGGTGACGTCGGCGGCACGGTGCTGGCCGGCCGGTTTGCCGGGCGCACTCTTGATGAACTGACCGACTCCGAGCTTGTCGACTTGCGGGCGGAATGCGCGGCGGATGCCGATTCGCTTCGGGTGCTCGAATCCTATCTCGACCGCCGGCTCGGCGCCGACTGGCGCAACACGCAGCACGCGCCGCCGCCCCGCGGCCCGCGTACCGACATGACACGTGAAGAGGCGTTGGCGGTGCTGGGGCTGGCCGAGGGCGCCAGTATCGATGACATCCGGGCGGCGCACCGAAGGCTGATCCAGCGAATGCATCCCGATGTCGGCGGAACAGCAGACCTCGCCGCGCGTATCAACCGCGCCAAGGACGTGCT
>CAIYWM010000172.1 GCA_903929895.1 uncultured Alphaproteobacteria bacterium | reverse complement strand
TCGATCTTGCCCTGGAACTCCTCGATGCGGACCATGTCCTGGCGGCCGCCGGCGATCAGGCTGGTGACCTTGGGGAAGCTCTTGTCCTCCATCACGATCGCGCCGACGCCGGCCCGCTCGTACTGCTCCACGGCATAGAGGACGTTGATGGCGTTACCGAAGCCGGTGTCGATGTCGGCGACCACCGGCAGGCCCGAGCGTTCGGCCATGGCGCGCGTCATGTCGAGATGCTGGGTCATCGAGACGATGCTGACGTCCGGCACGCCGTACAGGGCGGACAGTTCGAAGCCCGACGCCCAGATCGCATCGAAGCCCGCTTCTGCGGCAAGCATCGCCGACAGCGGGCTGTGTGCCGCCATCGCCTCGACCAGTCCCTTCTCGGCCATTACCTTCCGCAGTCTTGTGCCCGCTCCCATGAGTCCTCTCAGCCGCGCAGACGCGCGTTTTCCAGAAGTGAAAGAAAGCGCGTGCACGTCTCGATGTCCCGGCGCACGCCCTCGCGGTGCTTCTCCGCGAGCGGATCGTCGCCCCAGCGGTCGACCTGATAGAGTTCGTCCATCTGGGCGGCTGCAAACGCGGCGGCGGCATCGAGCCGCCCCTCCGACACCGCCAGCGCGATCACCACCGATCCTGCCGTGTGCGTCAGATTGTAGAGCGCCGAGAGCGCCAGATCGCCATGGGCCGACACCGCCGCATGGAGAGTCGCTTTCGCCTCTTCCGGTTGGTCCACGAAGCCGATGCCGTCGGCGGTGACAAGCCGGGCGCCATGTCGCTCGGCTGCCCAGTCGAGCAGCGGCTGCCACAGCTCCTGCTGCAGCTTCACCAGGCTGTCCGGCGCCGTCGCGCGATAGCAAAGGAGGTCCGAGCCGGCATACTTGGCGGTATCGGCGATCACGTCGGCGCGCCGCGCCACGACGCGGTCGATGCCGGTCGCGGCGAGACGCGTCAGCGGCAGGTGCGCGGCATTGATCTCGGCCTTTTCGGGCACCGCAGCCCACTCATCGGCGATCGCCTCGGCGAGCGCCCTCGTCGGCACCAACAGGATCGCCTTGGCGGGGGTCCGCATGGGCTTCCCATCGAGCAGGACGCGAAAACCGTCCTCGCCCTCTTCGACGCCCGTGTCCTTGTAGAAACGCTTCATCTGGCTCCTGAGCGGCGCGAACGGTCCACGATACGAAATCTCAGCAAGTCGCCCTCTGCGTATTGCGCGAGGGCTTACATGGGAGGTGGGCCGGACGACAAGAGCGGCGGTTCGGCCTGTTTGGCTTCGGAAAGGAACCTTTGAACGATCTCGACCATTCTCGCGTGATCGATATCGAGCGAAGTGCTCGTCAGAGCCACGGCGCTTCCGTAAAGACGCCAATTGACGACTTTCAGACACCTCTGAACCAGATTCCCCCGCGCGAGGTACTCTTGAGGATTGTGCAGAATAATCCAGAGAACCCTCGTCCGCCCGGCCCCTGATTCTCTCAGATCGCTTACATCGGCCCAGTCAACCCATCCGAACCCAAGGGCCGTGGGACGAAACATGAAACCCTGTCGATTGACGAAAAGCCCAGGCCGGCTGCCAAACAGGTTTAGAAAATTGGAGCCAAGCGCGGCCCATCCAAGAAAAGCGCCGAATCCCCAAAAGACCTGCGCAAACAAGCTTTCGCTCTCATCCGACAATGCCAGCATCGCAAAGTAGGAAAGTGCGGCAACGAACGGTAAGGCGAAGGCCAAAATCAGAACGATCTTCAATCGGCTGACGGGAATCGCGACTTCGGTGGCTT
>CAIYWM010000171.1 GCA_903929895.1 uncultured Alphaproteobacteria bacterium | reverse complement strand
TATCACCTCAATGCCGAGGAGGAGCCCGAGAACATCGACTACCCGAAGGATCCGACGTTCAAGGCCAAGTACGGCCCGCGCGGCGTCCTGAAATGCGTCGCCACGGCCACCGAAACGCCGGGCGAGGATCCGCGCTTCGGCAAGTGGGGCAAGCAGAAGTGCGAGGACACCGGCCCGCTCACCAAGAAGCGCATGGAGACGGTGGACGAGGAGTTCGTCGCGGCCTCCCTCGACTTCATCGACCGCGCCAACCGCGACAAGAAGCCGTTCTTCGCCTGGGTCAATTCCATCCGTATGCACATCTGGACGCATCTCAAGCCGTCGTCCGAGGGCAAGACCGGTCTCGGCGTCGTCGCGGACGGAATGGTCGAGCATGACGGCCAGGTCGGCCAGCTGCTGAAGAAGCTCGACGATCTCAAGATCGCCGACAACACCATCGTGATCTACACGACCGACAACGGAGCCGAGGTCATGAGCTGGCCCGACGGCGGCACCACGCCGTTCCGCGGCGAGAAGAACACCAACTGGGAGGGCGGCTATCGCGTGCCCGCCATGGTGCGCTGGCCGGGCCTCGTGAAGCCTGGCACCGAGATCAACGAGGTGTTCTCGGCCGAGGACTGGCTGCAGACCCTGCTGGCCTCGGTCGGCGAGACCGATCTCGCGGCCAAGCTGAGGCAGGGCGCCACCTTCGGGCCCAAGAGCTTCAAGGTCCATCTCGACGGCTACGACCAGCGTGAGCTGCTGAAGAACGGCACGGGCAGCGCCCGCAAGGAGTTCTTCTATTGGACCGACGATGGCGGCCTGGCCGGCCTGCGCTACGACAAGTGGAAGCTGGCCTTCATGGAGCAGCGCAAGCACGGCTTCGACGTCTGGCAGGACCCCATGGTGACGCTGCGTGTGCCGAAACTGTTCGACCTCAAGGCCGATCCGTTCGAGCGCGCCGACCACGAAGGCATGGGCTACAGCCGCTGGCGCATCGACCGCATCTACCTGCTGGTGCCGGCGCAGGCCTACGTCACCAACTTCATCAAGACTCTGGTCGAGTTCCCGCCGCGCCAGAAGCCGGGTTCGTTCAACCTCGAAGGCGTGCTGAACAAGCTCACCTCTCCGCCGCAGAGCGCGAACTAGAGAGGGTAAATGCCTGGGGAGAGGGCAACCGGCCGTCCGCGTCGCATAGCGGACGGCCGGCGAGGCGTGTAGGACTGGGGACCATGAATAGCGTCGCTGGAGCCGGCTCGCCTCACCCCGGGATGGTCTGGATTGCCGGCGGGACTTTCCGCATGGGATCGGACCACCACTATGCCGAGGAGAAGCCCGTCCACACGGTGACGGTCGACGGCTTCTGGATCGACCAGACGCCCGTCACCAATGCCGAGTTCCGCCGGTTCATCGAGGCCACCGGCCATGTCACCTGGGCCGAGATCGATCCCGATCCGAAGGACTATCCCGGCGCGCGCCCCGGGATGCTGAAGGCTGGCGGACTGGTCTTCACGCCGCCCTCGAAGCCGGTCGATCTCGCCGACTGGAGCCAGTGGTGGCGCTTCACCTTCGGCGCCACGTGGCGGCGTCCCTACGGCAAGGGCAGTCATATCGGCGGCCTCGACGATCATCCCGTGGTGCAGGTCGCCTTCCGCGATGCCGAGGCCTATGCGAAATGGGCCGGCAAGGAGCTGCCGACCGAAGCGGAATGGGAGTTCGCGGCGCGCGGCGGGCTCGATGGCGCGGAGTTCGCATGGGGTGACGAGCTGACGCCCGGCGGCCGCCACATGGCCAATACCTGGCAGGGGCGGTTTCCGGCCGAGAACACCCGCGAGGACGGTTTCGCCCGTACCTCACCGGTGCGCGCCTTCCAACCCAACGGCTACGGCGTGCACGACATGATCGGCAACGTCTGGGAATGGACGACCGACTGGTATGCCGCCAAACACGCGCCCGATGCCGCCAAGGCCTGCTGCGTGCCCGAGAACCCGCGCGGTGCGACGCTCGAGCAGAGCTACGATCCGCGCGACCCGGTGCGCATCCCGCGCAAGGTGCTGAAGGGCGGCTCGCATCTCTGTGCCCCGAGCTACTGCAAGCGCTATCGCCCGGCCGCGCGCCACGCGGAGCAGATCGACACGACGACCAGCCATGTCGGCTTCCGGTGCATCAGCCGCGCGGGCGAATGAGCGTGTCCAGAAGCCGATCGACGAAGTCGCGCGTGATCGGCGCGTGGCCCATCAGCAGACGATAGAAGAGGGGACCGAAGACGAGGTCGAGCGTGAGCTCCATGTCGTCCGGCGCTTCGATCGCCTTGTTGGCGATGCAGCGCTCCAGCAGCGCGCGCGTCGCGTCGCGATTGCGTGCAATGAACTCGTTGCGGAAGGCCTTGGCGAGTTCGGTCTCCGACTGGGCCGCCGCTACCATGGCCGCGACGCTGCGTCCGGTGGGCGCGGCGAAGGCATCGGCCAGCGCATGGAGCTGGGCACGCAGGGCCGCGAGCGCGGTCCGCGGTGATTTGGCGGCCTTGTCGGCCCCGGTCGTTTCCAGGAACGCTGCCATCGCAACGGCGGGCGCGTTCGGCCAGTAGCGATAGATCGTCGGACGACTGACTCCCGCCTTCTGGGCAATCGCTTCGATGGTTACGGCCGTCAGCCCGCCGCGTCCCAGGAGATCGCGCGCCGCGACCAGGATCGCGGCGCGGGTGCGCGGATCGCGGGGACGGCCGCGCACCGGTGGGGCTGAGACGGGTTGACGGGTCATCTATTAACGTTACAATACGTAACGTAATATAACACAGGTGATGCCATGGCCGCAAAGACCGCGACATCGGGTCAGACAGTCAAAGCCCACATGACCGTGCACGACGCGAAGGCTGCGATCGATTTCTACGTGAAGGCCTTCGGGGCGGTGGAACTGTTCCGCCTGGTCGAGCCGGCGGGCCGTGTCGGCCATGCCGAGATCCGCATCGGCGACACCGTTCTGATGATGAACGACGAGTATCCCGACTTCGGCGCGCGGAGCCCGGGCGCCATCGGCGGGTCTCCCGTGGCCTTCCACATTGCCGTTCCCGATGCCGACACCGCCGTCGAGCGCGCGGTGGCCGCCGGCGCCACTTTGGTGCGCCCGGTGCAGGACCAGTTCTACGGCGACCGCTCCGGCATGGTCGCCTGTCCCTTCGGCTATCGCTGGTTCCTCGCCGCGGCGAAGGAGGTAGTCAGCCCTGAGGAAATGCAGAAGCGCTGGACGAAGATGCTGGAAGGCGGGCAGGGCTAGGCCGCGACGCTGTCCTCGATCCATGCCGCATAGGCCGGCGCGACGTGCATCATCGGGAAGGCGTGGATCGCCGGCACCTCATAGGGATGCAGGTCGAGGATCGCGCGCTCGATGGCGGCATAGTGTTCGTCGAGCGTCTTGAACAGGATGCGGTATTCCTTGCCGGTCGCGAGGGCGCCCTTCCAGGTATAGACGCTCTCGATCCGCGAGATCTGGGCACAGGCGGCAAGCTTCGCCTCGACGATCGCCCGCGCGAGCGAGCGGGCGTCCTTGCGGCTGGCTACGGTCGTGACGACGGCAATGGCGGTCATGGCGATCTCTTCCGATCCCGGCGTTACGCCTGTGGGCGGGCTGAAGTAAACTGAGAGAGACATTGGGTAGACCATTTTCCGCTCGGGCGGAAAGGGTGCAGCGGGACGCAGGCGGAGAAATCCATGGCGAGTTCGGCGGAGCTGGAACTGTTCGAGGCGGCGCTGGCCGAGGCACAGCAGGGCTTTAACGAGAAGGGCATTCCCATCGGCTCGATCCTCGTAGAGGACGGCCGCATCGTCGGCCGCGGTCACAACAAGCGTGTCCAGGAGGGCGATGCCATCGCCCATGGCGAGATGGATTGCCTGCGCCAGGCCGGCCGCCGCCGGAGTTACCGCAACACCACACTGTTCACGACGCTCAGCCCCTGCATGATGTGCTCAGGCACCATCGTGCAATTCAAGATCCCGCGGGTGGTGATTGGCGAGAACCAGACCTTCAGGGGCAACGAGGACTTCCTGCGCTCCCGTGGCGTCGAAGTCGTCGTCCTGAACGACCTGCGCTGCGTCAGCCTGATGAAGCGCTTCCAGGACGAGTATCCCGACACCTGGGCCGAGGATATCGGCGAGGACGGCTGAGGATCAGAACAGCGAGAAGTACTCGCGCTGCTCCCAGTCGCTGACCTCAAGCTCGAACCGGGCGATTTCGGCCTGCTTGAGGTGGAGATAGTAGTCGACGAAGAAGTCGCCGAGCCCGGCCCGCAGCACCGCACTCTCGTTCAGCGCCGCCAGCGCCTCGGCCAGCGAACGCGGCAGCAGAGCCGCCCTGGTCTCATAGGGCTTGTCGGCGGAGGGACCGGGGGCGAGGTGGCGCTCCAGCCCGTCGAGCCCGCAGACGATCTGGCTCGCCATGTAGAGATACGGATTGGCGGCGGGCTCGCCGACCCGGTTTTCAAGATGCGTCGCGGGATCGCCCGGTCCGCCCAGCGCCCGGACCATCACGCCGCGATTGTCGCGGCCCCAGATGGCCCGGTCGGGCGCCAGCGAGAAGGGGCGGTAGCGCTTGTAGCCGTTGAGCGTCGGCGTGCTGAAGGCCGCGGCGGCGCGGGCATGTTCCAGCAGGCCGGCCATGTAATGGCGGCCGGTCGCCGACAGCGGCTCCGTGCCATCGGCGAAGGCGTTGGCGTGCGTTTTCCGGTCGGTCAGGGACTGGTGCAGGTGCCAGCCGCTCGACATCACGTTGGCGAGCTTGGGTCGGCACATGAACGAGGCGTGGAAGCCGTTGCGCTGGGCGATCTGCTTGGTGGCGCTGCGGAACAGCACCATCGTGTCGGCCGGATCGAGGCCGGTGCCGGTGCGGAAGGTGAACTCGACCTGGCTGGGGCCGAACTCGACTTCGAGCGTGCGCAGCGGCAGGCCGAGATCCACGAGGTTGGTGCGCAGGATCTCGAGGATCGGATCCATCTCGTCGTAGCGCTGCTCGGTCAGGTACTGATAGCCCTGATTGAGCAGCGACACCTCGGGCGGTTCGCCCGGCTGGCCGGCATCGCCGACGCCGAGGCGGGCCTTCTCCAGTTTGAAAAGATGGAACTCGACTTCGAGGCCGGCGACGAAATCGTAGCCGCGCTCGGCCAGAGTCGAGAGTGTCCGGCGCATGATCTGGCGCGTGCAGAGCGGCATCGGCCGGCCGTCGGCGAAGTAGATGTCGCACAGCATCCAGCCTGAGTGCGGCGCCCAGGGGAGCGCCCGGAAGGTGGTCGGATCGGGCAGCATGACCACGTCGGCCGCGCCTTCCAGCTCCTTCATGCCGAAGCCGCCGCCCGGCTGCCAGACCGGGAACACCGTGCGATGCGACGTGTCCTTCAGCAGCATCGTGGTGGTGAAGCCGACGCCGTTCTTCAGCGCCGCATCGACCTCCGAGGCCATCAGCGTCTTGCCGCGCAGGACGCCGTGCTGGTCGGCGAAGGCCAGCCGCACGACCGACATGTCGCCGGCCTTCATGCGCCGCTCGGCCTCGCGTGTCGCGGCCTTGCGGTCCTCGGTCCAGAGGCCCGCGCGTTCGACCAGGCTCATGGGCTCACGCGACCAGCGGCGGGACGGTGTCGGCCGCCCAGCTCGAGGCACGGCGGCGGCGCACGTCGACATCCTTCCAGTAGGCTTCCCAGCCGTCGGTCGGCCCCATGCCGTCGATCGCCACGGGACCCCGGATCGCGGCGGCGCGCTGCGGGTCGAGCCACATGATCGGCCGCTCGCCGTTGCCGACCTGTCCAATGGCCGAGAGCAGCATGCGGCGGTAGGCGACGATCGCCTTGTCGGTGGTGCCGAGATGCTCGCGCGTGCGGTCCTGGATGCGGCCCTGACTCTCGACCGCCCACTGGTCGTGGACGTTGATGTCGAAGCCCATGCCGGTGAAGGTCTGGTTCTTCTGTTCGGCGACGCTGTAGCCGTAGTCGTTGTGGCGGCCGATCAGCGGGCGGTAGTCGGGGAGCTGGTAGAGCTTCAGCCGCTGCTCGCGCATGGAATCATGGTCGACCGGTTTCCCGAAGCTGGTGAAGATCGCGTACCAGTAGCAGTTCGTGTCGTCGATCGGCACGTGCCACTGCGTGATCGTCATCTCCGCGCTCATCGGGATCACGAAGGCATAGGGGAACACGAGGTTGGTCACCCGCACATGCGTGTGCTGTTCATTCAGCTTGCGCAGCGCGAACAGGCGCAGGCCGTAGTCGGTGGCCTCGACGTCGAGCTTCGGCCGCGGGAACTTGCGCAGCAGGCGGGTCATCGGGATGTCGGAATCGGAGGAGGCGGAGCGGAACTGCTTGCCGTAGGCCGCGCCCGTATCCTCGTCCTCGTAGAAGCGGTGCAGGTAGGAGGCGTGGGCGGGATCGATGCCGACCTCCAGCGCCTGCAGCCAGTTGCACTCGATCAGGCCCTTGAAGGCGAAGGCATGCGTGCCGGGCGCGAGGAAGCAGTCGAAGTCCGGGAAGGCCGGGGCTTCCCCGTCACCGAGATACGCGAAGATGATGCCGTTCTTCACCACGACCGGATAGCTGCGCTGGCGCACCCTCTGGCAGAGCACGCTGCCTTCGGGCTCGGCCGGCGTCTCCAGGCACTTGCCGTCGACATCGAACAGCCAGCCATGGAACAGGCAGCGCAGGCCGCCATCTTCCAGGCGGCCGAAGGCGAGGTCGGCGCCGCGGTGCGGGCAGTCGCGGTCCAGCAGACCGTGCCGGCCGCGTTCGTCGCGGAACAGCACGAAATCCTGTCCCAGCACGCGCACCGGCTTGGCCGGCCGCTCGGCAGGCAGTTCGTCGGCGAGGGCCACGGGATGCCAGTAGTGGCGCATCAGGGCGCCGCACCGTGTACCCGGACCGACGCGGGTCATCAGCTCGTTCTGCTCGGGACTCATCATGCCGCGAGAGTGACGCAAACCACCGGGATTCGCTATAGGAGACCGCATGAACCCCTCTCTGAACGGCATGCCGGGGCCCACTTCCCGCGTCTTTTTCTCCCAGCGTCTGCGTCTGCACTATGTCGACTGGGGCAACCCGGAAGCGCCGCCGCTTCTCCTGGTCCATGGCGGCCGCGACCACTGCCGCAACTGGGACTGGGTTGCACAGGCTCTGCGCAAGGACTGGCACGTGATCTGTCCGGACCTGCGCGGGCATGGCGACAGCCAGTGGTCGCCGGACGGCAATTACTCGATGGCGGCCTACATCTACGACCTGGCCCAGCTCATCCATCAGCAGAATCTGGCGCCGGTGACGATCGTGGCCCATTCGCTGGGCGGCAACATCTGCCTGCGCTATTCCGGCGTCTACCCGGACAAGGTCCGCAAGCTGGTGGCGATCGAAGGGCTGGGACCGTCGCCCAAGGTCATCGCCGAGCGCAAGAAGCCGATGAACGAGCGAATGACCGACTGGATCGACGAGCAGCGCAAGCTGTCGGCCCGCGCGCCGCGCAAGTACCCGACCATCGAGGACGCCTTCAAGCGCATGCAGGACGAGAACAAGCATCTCTCCGCCGCGCAGGCGCGTCACCTGACGGAGCAGGGCGTCAACCAGAACGAGGACGGCACCTATAGCTGGAAGTTCGACAACTATGTGCGCGTCAACCAGCCGTATGACATGAGTTACGAAGCCATCGAGGAACTGTGGTCGCGCATCACCTGTCCGACCCTGCTCGTCTACGGCAAGGAGAGCTGGGCCTCGAACCCCGAGACGGACGGCCGCATCAAGCATTTCAAGACCGCCAAGGTCGTGGAGTTCGAACGCGCCGGGCATTGGGTCCAGCATGACCGGCTCGACGATTTCGTGGCGACCACGCGGGAGTTCATCAAGTGAGGGCGGCGGTCCTGCGCGGCGGCGACATGGTCGTGGCCGAGGTCCCGGAGCCTGTGCCGGCGGCGGGGCAGGTGCTGGTCCGGACGCTGTGCTGCGGCATCTGCGGTTCGGACCTGCACTACGCCAAGCACGCGCCGCGCATGGTCGAGATGTCGAAGCGCATGTCCGGTCGCCAGCCGCTCGACCTGTCGCGCGATGTCGTGTTCGGTCACGAGTTCTGCGGTGAGGTGCTGGACTACGGGCCCGGTACGGAGCGCAAGCTGAAGCCCGGCACGCTGGTCTGCTCGATGCCGGTGGTCCCGCAGGCGGACGGCATGCGCACGGTGGGCTACTCCAACGACTTCCCGGGCGGCTATGGCGAGCGGATGGTGCTGGCGGCGCCGCTGCTCCTCGAAGTGCCCAACGGCCTGCCGGCCGATCACGCCGCCCTCACCGAACCGCTCGCCGTCGGCATCCACGCGGTCGAGAAGGCGGCGCTGCAGGACGGCGACGCGCCGCTGGTCGTGGGCTGCGGACCGGTCGGACTCGCTGTCATCGTCGGGCTGCGCCTGAAGGGGATTCATCCGATTATCGCCGCCGATTTCTCGCCCAAACGGCGGGAGCTGGCGGCGAAGATGGGCGCCGACATCGTGATCGATCCCAGGGACGATTCGGCCTATGCGAAGCTGCCGCCGGGCCGGCGCGCCGTGATCTTCGAATGTGTCGGTGTGCCGGGTCTTCTACAGCAGGTCTTCGAGGCCGCGCCGCGTGACGCGCGCATCGTCGTGGCCGGCGTCTGCATGGAGCCCGACCGCATCGAGCCGCTGTTCGGAATCGTGAAGGAACTCTCGATCCAGTTCGTGCTGGCCTACACACCCGAGGAGTTCGCCCGCTGCCTTCGCCTGCTGGCCGAGGGACAGGTGGACGCCGAGGCGCTGATCACCGGCAAGGTCGGCCTCGACGGCGTGAAGGGCGCGTTCGCCGAGCTCGGCAATCCGGAGAACCACACCAAGATTCTCGTGGAGCCGTGGCGCTGACTTTGATAGCGCTCAAGGTCACCCGAGGGAGGAAAAGAAAATGAAGTTCTACAATTCGGTCGGCCCCAACCCGCACATGGTCCGGATGTTCATGGCCGAGAAGGGCTTCGACGTGCCGAGGGTCGAGGTCGACCTGCGCGGCGGCGAGAACCGGCGCGAGCCCTATCTCAAGGTAAACCCGGCTGGCCAGTGTCCCGCCCTCGAGCTCGACGACGGCACGGTGCTGGCCGAGATCACGGCGATCTGCGAGTACATCGACGAGATCAAGAAGGACACGCCGTCGCTGATCGGCGACACTCCGGAGGAGCGCGCGAACACCCGCAGGTGGGTGCGCCGCATCGACCTCAACATCCTCGAGCCGGCGGCCAACGGCTTCCGTTTCTCGCAGGGACTCAAGATCTTCCAGGATCGTATCCATTGCATTCCCGAGGCAGCGGAGGGGCTGAAGGAGAGCGCCCGCAAGAAGCTCGTCTGGCTCGACGAGCAGATCGGCTCGAAGCCCTTCGTCACGGGCGACAAGCTCACCATGGCCGACATCCTGCTGTTCACCTTCCTCGAGTTCCTGGGCAAGGTCGGCCAGCCGCTCGACCCGGCGAACAAGAACCTGACGGCCTGGATGGGGCGCATGAAGGCCCGGCCGAGCGCCGCGGCCTGATCGGGCCGGCAGGGACATCCACCATGCGCGTGCTTCTGGCTCTGCTGGTCCTTCTTCTCCTGCCCGTCGCCGGCGCGCAGGCCCAGCGCGATCCGTCGGGGGTGAAGGGGCTGTTCCTGCTGACCGATTATCCCTCGCAGACCGTGCGGGCGGGCGAGGTCACGACCATCCGCGTGACGCTGAACAACGCGGGGCTGTTGCCTCAGCCCCTGGCGCTGGCGCTGAACGGCGTTCCCGCCGGCTGGAAGATCGACCTGCTGGGCGGCGGCCAGCCGGTGGCTGCGGTGATGGCGGGCGTCAACCAGGACGTCGCCGTCCAGCTCCGCGTCGAGGTGCCGAAGAACGCGTCCCCCGGTTCGCAGACTGTCGTGCTGACGGCCAAGAGCCAGTTCGGGCAGCAGGCCAGCCTGCCGCTGACGCTCAGCGTCGGCACCGAGACGCCGGCCAGGCTCAGCCTGAAGTCGCGCCTGCCGTCGCTGCGCGGCACGCCGCGCTCGGCCTTCGAATACACGCTGACCGTCGGCAACGACTCCGGCAAGGACCTGACGGTGGGGTTGGCGGCGCAGGGACCGGCCAATTTCCAGAGCAGCTTCACCGAGGGTTACGGGTCGAACGAGATCAGCGCGATCCCGATCGAGGCCGGCCAGACCAAGGACATCAAGCTCAAGGTCACGCCGCCGCGCGACGTGCGAGCGGGCGACTATCCCGTGCTGGTCAAGGTCGCGGCCGAGGGCGCGACGGCGGAGATGCGTGTCATCCTGCAGGTGAGCGGGCAGGGCAGGCTCGCTCTCTCGACCAGGGACGGCCGGCTGAGCGGCGAGGGCGAGAGTGGCTCGACCTCGACCTACACGCTGGTCCTGGCCAACGACGGTACCGCGCCGGTCGACGAGGTCGAGCTGTCGGGGACCGTGCCGGCCAACTGGAAGATCGAGTTCAATCCGAAGTCGATCGCCTCCATCGCACCCAACGACAAGAAAGAGGTGCAGGTCCTGGTGACGCCGGCCGACAAGGCGATCGCCGGCGACTACATGGCCTCGTTCCGCGCCGCCGCCCGCGGCGAGCAGGCGTCGGCCGACTTTCGCATCACCGTCACCACCTCGACCCTGTGGGGGATCGTGGGCATCGGCATTATCGCGGTGGCGCTGCTGGTGCTGCTGGGTGCGGTCGCGCGTTTCGGCCGCCGCTAGACGCCGCCCGATGGCCGACATCGCGTCCGACACGGTCATCGAGGCCCGCGGACTGACCAAACTGTACGGCAGCCATCGCGCCGTCGACGCGATCGACGTCAGCATCCGGCGCGGCGAGATCTTCGGGCTGCTCGGACCCAACGGGGCGGGCAAGACCACGACCATCCTGATGATGCTCGGCCTCACCGAGACGAGCGGCGGCTCGGTCGACGTGCTGGGCTTCGACCCGGTGCGCCAGCCGCTCGAGGTGAAGCGCCGCGTCGGCTACCTGCCCGATGCCGTGGGCTTCTACGATCACCTGACGGCGCGCGAGAACCTGCGTTACACCGCCCGCCTGCTCAGCCTCCCGCGGCGAGGGGCAGAGACGCGTATCGCCGAGGCGATGGAAAGCGTGAAGCTCGCCGACGTGCTCGACAAGCGGGTCTCGACCTTCTCGCGCGGCATGCGCCAGCGTCTGGGCATCGCCGAGATCGTGATGAAGAAGGCCGAGGTCGCGATCCTCGACGAGCCGACCTCCGGCCTCGACCCGCACTCGACCTTCGAACTGCTGGAGATGATCCGCGGGCTGAAGCGGGCGGGCGTCGCCGTGCTGCTATCGTCGCATCTGCTGGACCGCGTGCAAAGTGTCTGCGACCGGGTGGCGTTGTTCAACGAGGGGCGGATCGCGCTGATGGGCACGGTGGTCGAACTGGCCAACCAGGTGCTGGGCGCCGGCCATCCGATCCTGGTCGAGGCCGCAGGCTTGGACATCGCCGGCACCTTGTACGGCATCGAAGGCGTGCAGAGCGTCGTGCTGGAGAGCGAAGGCGCCTGGCGGGTCGTGGCCGATCGCGACGTTCGCGCCGCCGTTGCGCATCGCATCGTAACCTCGGGCGGTGCCCTCACGCGCCTCGCCGACCTGCAGCCCAGCCTCGAAGAGGTCTACACGCGTTACTTCGAAGAGGTGCGTCGTGCCGCTTAGCGTCCTTCCGGGCAGACTGGAATCACACCCCCAACCTCATCCTGAGGAGCGCTCCGCAGGAGCGCGTCTCGAAGCATGGGCACGAGCACCGCGCTTGTTGCCCATCCTTCGAGACGGCGCTTCGCGCCTCCTCAGGATGAGGTGGTGTGCCTGAGGGCCGGATGGGATCGAGAGCGTCACTCGCCTTACGCCGCCAGGGCTCACCCTTCACCGGGATCGGTCCGGTGTTCATGAAGGAGCTGGCCGACCACCTGAGCAGCGTCCGGATGCTCGTGCTGACGCTTTTCGTGATCGCCTTCGGCGCCTTCCCGGTGGCCTCGTCGCTGCAGACCCTGCGGACAGTCGTCGACCCGAATTCCTTCCTGTTCCTGCGCATCTTCACCCTGGAGCCGGAGCAGGTCGGCATCTCTTTCGTCGCGGCGCTGAACTTCATCATTCCGCTGATGGCGATCGGGCTGGGCTTCGACTCGGTGAACAGCGAGTTCAACCGGCGCACCTTGAGCCGTGTCCTGTCGCAGCCGATCTATCGCGACGCGCTGCTGATGGGTAAATTCCTGGCGGGCCTCGCGACCTTTGCCGTGGTGCTTGTGGCGCTGTGGCTGATGGTGTTCGGCGCCGGCCTGCTGCTGCTCGGCGTGCCGCCGCGCGGCGTCGAGGTGGCGCGCGGCGTCGGGTTCCTGGTCGTGGCGATCGCCTATGGCGGCGTCTGGCTCGCGGTCTCGATGCTGTTCTCGGTGCTGTTCCGCTCGACTGCGACGTCGGCGCTGTGTGCGCTCGGCCTGTGGCTGTTCTTCTTCCTGCTGTGGCCGCAGCTCGCCTCGGCGATCGTCTCCGCCCTGGCGCCCGGCGAGGTTCGAAGCCCGGAGGACTATGCGGCCCTCCAGGACCTCGCCATGGGCCTGATGCGCCTGTCGCCCGGTACCTTGTTCAGCGAGGCGGTCCTTGGACTGCTGAGCCCGGAGACGCGCACGCTGGGGCCCATGCTGCCCGCCCAGATGCGCGGCGCGATCCTGGGAGCGCCGCTGCGGTTCGATCAGAGCCTGCTCTTGATATGGCCGCAGATCACCGGTCTCATCGCCGGCATGATCGTGGTCTTTGCCGCCGCCTACGTGGTCTTCCAGCGCGTGGAAGTTCGCGCGTGAAGGACTGGACCCTTACGGCGGCCCTCAACAACGCCCGCTGGTGCGATGCGGTCTGTCGGGCGCATGGTCATGCGGGCCGCTTCCTGCCGCACATGTGGGTGAACGCGGCGACCGTGCCGCGTTTCTATCCCAACGCCGTCACCCTGGCAGTCGGCGATACGGCCCTCGAAGAACAGCTCACGACCGTCGAGATTTTGCAGAAGTCGAACCTGCCCGGACGCTGGTCGGTGAAGGACAGCTTCGGCACGCTCGACCTGTCGCGCCGCGGCTTCGAACTGCTGTTCGAGGCCCAGTGGATCCGCGGAGGCATGCCTGCCGAAGGACCCTCGGCCGACATCGTCTGGCAGCGCGAAGACAGCGACGCCGAAGGGTTGCCGGTCGACGATCAGGGCTTCGCGATGTTCAAGGGGCGGCGCGGCTTCAAAGTCGTGGCCGGCTTCATGCTCTATCGGGCCGAGGACGTCGTAGGCGTCTCGAACGTCGTCGCCGAGGCAGCCGATGCGCCTGCGGTCTGGCGGTCGCTTTCCCTGCTGGCGGCGCAGACGTTTCCGCGCCTGCCCCTGGTCGGCTACGAATCCGGCGACGAGCTTCAGGCCGCTGTGAACTCGGGCTTCGCCGCCGGCGACGAACTCAGGGTGTGGGTGACGGCCCGGGACTGAAACCGCAGGCCATCAGCGCGGCCAGCATATGCGCAGGCGGCGGCGCCGTGACGGCCACCGGCGGCTTGCTCTTGGACAGGGGCAGCACGATGCCATGCGACTGCAGATGGAGCTGGCTGTCCGGCACGGCACGGCCGTAGAGCCGGTCGGCGATGACCGGGCAACCGGCGGCGGCGCAGTGGACGCGGATCTGGTGGGTGCGGCCGGTCTCGGGCTTCAGCTCCAGCCAGGTCATCCCGGGAGCGCGGCCCATGACTTTGTAGCGCGTCACCGAGGGCTGGCCCTTGTCGGACACCTTCACTGACCAGCCGGTGCGCGTGTTGAGCTTGAGCAGCGGCATGTCGAACACGCCTTCGTCGGCCGGCGGCGAGCCCTCGACCACCGCCCAGTAGGTCTTCTCGGTGTCGCGGCCGGAGAACAGGCGCCCCAGCTTGGCCAACGCCTTCGGATGCCGCCCCAGCACCAGCACGCCCGCGGTGTCGGCATCCAGCCGATGCGCCAGTGCCGGCGGTCGCGGCAGTCCGTAACGCAGATCGTCGAAGCATTCCTCGAGATTGGGCGCGCCGCTGGGCCCGGCATGCACGGCGAGACCGGCCGGCTTGTCGATCACCAGGATCAGCCCGTCGCGATGCAGCACGCGGGCCTGGATCTGCTCGGCCGTCAGCGGCGGTGGGCGCCTTTTGGGCG
>CAIYWM010000170.1 GCA_903929895.1 uncultured Alphaproteobacteria bacterium | reverse complement strand
GGATCGCGCTGCTGCTGATCCATGCGGTCAACCCGTACGGCTTCTCGCACCTGAAACGGACGAACGAGGACAATATCGACCTCAATCGAAACTTCGGAGACTTCTCCCAAACCTATCCCGACAACCCGGTTTACGAGCAGATCCACGACCTGCTGGTGCCGGCGACATGGCCGCCCTCAGCCGACAACGAGGAGCGCCTGACCGCCGCGATGGCACGCCTCGCAGGACAGCGCGATCCCGGCGTGTCGAGCGGCCAGGCGAAGCATGCGGACGGCCTCTTCTACAGCGGCACGGCGCCGGCCTGGAGCAACCGCATGATCCGCTCGATCCTGCGCGCTCATGGCACGAACAAGCGGCACATCGCCTGGATCGACGTCCACACCGGTCTCGGCCCCTATGGCCACGGCGAGAAGATCTTCGGTCGCCATTCCGAGGAGACCACGAAGCGCGCGAAGGCGTGGTGGGGCAGCGACCTGATCGTCAGCACGGCGACCGAGTCGGTGTCGCCGCGCACGATCGGGCACATCACCGGCTGCGCGCCCGAGGAATGCCCGGGCGCCGCGATCACGCCGACGACGCTGGAGTACGGCACCGTGCCCAATCCGGTCGTGCGTCACGCGCTGCGTGGCGAGGCCTGGCTGGCGGGCCATCCCGACGCGCCCGCGCCTCTGGTGACGGCCATCCGGCGGGCGGTGCGCGACGCCTTCTTCGTCGATGCCGACGACTGGAAGGGCATGATCCTCGGCCAGTTCCGGGCCCAGGCGCTGCAGACGATCAACGGGCTGATCAACGAACAAGTCTAGGGAGGCACCATGAACTTCAAGACCCTGCTGGGCGCCATCGCCGGTCTCGCGCTTGCGATGCCGGCCGCCGCGCAATCGACGCTCAAGATCGTCATGCATTCCGACCTCAAGATCCTCGATCCGATCTGGGCGTCGGCGCAGATCAGCCGCACGCACGGCTATCTCGTCTACGACACGCTGTTCGGCCTCGACGGCGATCTCAAGCCGCAGCCGCAGATGGTGGGGAACTGGACCGTCGATCCGGCGGGGCTGATCTACAGCTTCACCCTGCGCGACGGGTTGAAGTGGCACGACGGGGCAGCCGTGACGGCCGAGGATTGCGTCGCCTCGCTCAAGCGCTGGGGCAGCCGCGACCCGGTGGGCCTCAAGCTCATGGCCAGTGTCAAGGAACTCAGCGCGCCCGACGCGAAGACGATCCGCCTCGAACTCGCCCGTCCCTATGGCCTGGTGATCGATTCGCTCGCCAAGCCGGCCGGGGTCGTGCCCTTCATGATGCCCAAGCGCGTCGCCGAGGCGCCGGCCACGCAACAGATCAAGGATCCGACCGGCTCCGGCCCGTTCATGTTCAAGGCCGACGAATGGCGGCCCGGCGATCGGGTCGTCTATGTGAAGAACCCCAACTACGTGCCGCGCGCCGAACCGCCGGTTAATTTCGCGGGCGGCAAGGTGGCCAAGGTCGATCGCGTCGAATGGGTGTCGATTGCCGATCCCCAGACCGCGGTGAACGCGCTGGAGAATGGCGAGGTCGATGCGCTCGAATCGGTGGCGCACGACCTGCTGCCGCTGGTCGAGAAGCGGAAGGGCATCGAGGTGCAGCGCGGCGCCTATGCCAGCCAGTATGCGCTCCGGCCGAACTGGCTCCATCCCCCGTTCAACGATCCCCGGATGCGCCTCGCGCTGGGCTACGCCATCGACCAGAAAGGCTTCCTGGACGCCGCCGTCGGCGACCCGAAGTTCTGGCGCTTCTGCAAGACCTACTATGGCTGCGGCACGCCGCTCGCGTCGGACAAGGGCACGCAAGGCCTGCTCGAGGGCAATGTCGAGAAAGCCAAGGCGCTCCTGAAGGAGGCGGGCTACGACGGACGGCCGATCGTGCTGCTGCAGGTGACCGACCTCGCCTCGCTGGCCAATCTCGGCCCCGTCGCCAAGGCGCAGCTCGAATGGGTCGGCTTCAAGGTCGACATGCGCCCGGCCGACTGGCAGACCCACCTCGCGCGCGTCATGCGCAAGGAGCCGCCCGAGGATCGCGGCTGGAACATCACCCTGTCGAGCACGGGTGTCATCGACGTCGCGAACCCCATCACATCGCTGTTCCTGAACTCGGCCTGCGACAAGGCCTCCGCCGGTTGGTCGTGCGATGCACAGATCGAAGCGATGCGCGACGCCTTCGCGCTGGAGCCGGATGCGGCAAGGCGCAAGGCCATCGCCGAGGAGATCCAGGAGCGCGCCCTGCAGGTCGGGACGCACTATCCGCTCGGCGAATGGTACAGCGCCTCGGCCGTCAGCGCCCGCACGAGGGGCTGGATCCGCCCACCCTCGACGATCGCCTTCTGGAACGTCGAGATCGCGAAGCGCTGAAGCCGTCGGGTTCTACTTCTTCTGGGCGCCCGGCAGGAAGTCGTCGAGCGGGACGCCGAAGCTGTTGAGCGCCCAGGAGACGAGATTGTACTGACCGACCGTGAAGACGGCGTCCATGAGCTGCTCCGTCGAATAGGTCTTCGACAGGGTGGCCCAGGTCGCGTCAGAGGCGACCGAGTTCTCGAAGAGATCGTCGGCGAGCTGCATCAGCGCCGCCTCGTGCTCGCTCCAGCCCTTGGCCTTGGGCCCTTCCTTGAG
>CAIYWM010000169.1 GCA_903929895.1 uncultured Alphaproteobacteria bacterium | reverse complement strand
TGCGGGAGATCTTCGAGAAGCCCGACCTCGTGGCGTTCCCCGTTGCGACCGGCACGGCCGCCAACTCGCTGGCGCTGTCCTGCTGTACACCCGCCTGGGGCTCGATCTATTGCCACGCCGAAGCGCACATCGTGGTCGACGAGGCCAATGCGCCGGAGTTCTTCACCTCGGGCGCCAAGCTCTCCACTCTTCCGGGCCCCGCCGGGAAGATCGACCAGAAGAAGCTCGCCGAAGCCCTGGCCCAGCCGGTCTACGGCGTCGTGCACCACCCGCAGCCGGCTGCCGTCAGCATCACCCAGGCGACGGAATGCGGCACTGTGTATGGTCCCGACGAGATCGTCTCGATCGCCACGACGGCCCACCGCCACGGTCTCAAGCTGCACATGGACGGGGCGCGTTTCGCCAACGCCCTCGCCTTCGTCGGCTGCTCGGCCGCCGAACTGTCCTGGATGGCAGGCGTCGACGTGTTGAGCCTCGGCGCCACCAAGAACGGCGCCCTCGCCGCCGAAGTCGTGGTGTTCTTCGATCCCGACCTCGCGCGCGAGTTCGAATTCCGCCGCAAGCGGAGCGGCCACCTCTTCTCCAAGATGCGGTTCCTGTCGGCCCAGCTCGAAGCCTACCTGACCGACGGGCTGTGGCTCGCGAATGCCAATCACGCCAACACCATGGCCCGCCGGCTCGTCGCCGGCCTGACGACGCTCAAGGGCACGCAGCTCCTCTATCCGGTCGACGCCAACGAGATTTTCGTCATCCTGCCGCCGCGCATGCATGATGCGCTGCAGGCCGCGGGCGCGCAGTATCATCCTTGGCCGTCGGACCGGCCGGGCGAGCGCGCCTATCGCCTCGTCACGGCCTTCGACACCGAGCAGACGACCGTCGACCGCTTCCTGAGCATCGCCAAGAAAGCAGCGTGAGCGTGCCATGACCCATCAGCGTACCCTGACCGCTGCCCACTGGGGCGTCTACGAAGTCGAATACGACGACAAGGGCCAGGCGACGAAGCTTCACCCCTTCTCCAAGGATCCCGATCCCTCTCCGATCGGCCTGCACATGCTGTCCGACGAGGTGGCGCGGATGCGCGTCCGCCGGCCGTCCTTCCGCAAGAGCTGGCTGGAGAAGGGCCCGGGCGCCGCGACCGACAAACGCGGACAGGAACCTTTCGTCGAAGAGCCGTGGGACGAGGCGCTCGAGCTGGTCGCCGGCGAGCTGAAGCGCGTGAAGGACGCGCACTCCAACAGCGCGATCTTCGGGGGCTCCTACGGCTGGTCGAGCGCGGGTCGCTTCCATCACGCGCAGAGCCAGGTTCATCGCTTCCTCAATGCGATCGGCGGCTATGTGCGCCACCAAGATTCCTACAGCCTCGGCGCGGCCCGCGTGCTGATGCCGCACATTCTGGCCAGCATGGAAGACATGATGGCCATGCACACCACGTGGGAAGTGCTGGCCGAGCATTGCAAGCTGTTCGTCACGTTCGGTGGCGCGCCGCACAAGAATGCGCAGATCGGTGCCGGCGGTGCGATGGTGCATCGCCTCAAGGACGGCCTATACGGCATGCGCGCCAAGGGCGTGCGCTTCATCAACATTACGCCGACCGCCGAGGACCTCGACACTGGCGGCGACATCGAGTGGCTGCCGATCCGGCCGAACACCGACGCCGCGATGATCCTGGCGCTCTGCCATGTGCTCTACACCGAGAAGCTCTACGACCCTGAGTTCCTCGACCGGTGCACCGTCGGCTTCGACAAGTTCGCGCCTTCGCTGGCCGACAAGACCCCAGAATGGGCCGAGAAGATCACCGGCATCTCCGCCGTGCACATCCGCGCGCTCGCGCGCGAGATGGCGGCGACTCGCACCACGGTGAACATCAACTGGTCGCTGCAGCGCTCGCATCACGGCGAGCAGCCCTTCTGGGCGCTGGTGTCGCTGGCCTGCATGCTGGGCCAGATCGGCCTGCCGGGCGGCGGCTTCGGCGCGAGCTACGGCCCGACCAACGGCATGGGCAGCAGCGCGCCGATGCAGTCAGGCCCGACCCTATCGCAGGGCACCAACGCGGTCTCCGACTTCATCCCGGTCGCGCGCTTCACCGACATGCTGCTCAACCCGGGCGGCAAGGTCCCGTACAACGGCAGGGACATCACCTATCCCGACATCAAGCTGATCTACTGGGCGGGCGGCAATCCGTTCCATCACCATCAGG
>CAIYWM010000168.1 GCA_903929895.1 uncultured Alphaproteobacteria bacterium | reverse complement strand
GTCACCTTCCGCGGGCTGACCCACCATAGGTAGGCACTCGAAGTCTGCACTCGAGCCGTCCTCGAACGCCGGTCCCCCGCGTGCTAAGTAATACTCAAATCAAATCGCGCATTACCGAGAGAGTTGGCATGAGCACGACCGTTACCAGCAAAGGTCAGGTCACGATCCCGAAGCGCGTTCGAGATCTCCTGGGAATCGAGCCGGGGAGCCTCGTCGACTTCGAGCGCGCCCAGGACGGCCGTATCGTTTTGGTAAAGGTCGAGAAGAGAGCTCCTCCCAATCGCCTTGCCCGCCTGCGCGGGCATGCTGGCAAAGGCCTGACGACGGACGAAATCATGGCCATGACGCGCGGTGAACACTGACGTGGTCCTGGTCGATACCAACGTCCTGCTCGATCTGGTGACCGACGACCCCAATTGGTCGGAATGGTCTCTCGCGCGCCTCGAAGAGGCCGCCTTGGCAGGCCCGGTCCTCATCAACGATATCGTCTATGCGGAGACTTCCATCCGTTATGCCCGAATGGAAGATCTCGACTCGATGCTCGCCGAGGCCATGATCGAGATCGTGCCAACGCCGCGATCTGCCTTGTTCCTCGCCGGAAAGGCATTTCAGCAATATCGCGCGGCCGGGGGTACCCGACCGGGGGTTCTACCTGACTTCTTCATCGGGGCTCACGCGGCTGTCGAAGGCTTGCCGCTGCTCACACGCGACGCCAGCCGCTATCGTCGATACTTTCCGAAGGTTACGCTGATCGCGCCGCCGGCGTAGCGGACAGAACTGGGGAGCGACGAGGCGGCATGAGCGGGACCCGATCTTTCGAGGACGGCAGGGGCGGGCTGAAGCGCCGCGAAGCGCTGGGCGCCGCGATGGCAGGCGGCATCGCGCTTTCGGGTCTTTCGTCGCCCTCGAAGGCGGCCAGCGGCGTGCGTACCCTGACATCGTCCGAGCAGCTCCGCGCGACCTATGACCATGTCATCGTGGGCGCGGGATCGGCGGGCTGCGTTCTGGCGCACCGGCTCGGGCGGGCCGGGCGGCGGGTGCTCCTGATCGAGGCCGGCGCACGTGCGGACCTGCCGGCCGTCGCGCTCCCACCGGCCTGGCCCACCCTTCAGGAGAGCGCGCTGGACTGGCGCTACGTGACGACGCCGCAGCCCGGACTGGGTGGCCGCACGATCACCTGCCCGCGCGGCAAGGCGGTGGGGGGATCGAGCATCATCAACGCGCTGGCCTACCAGCGCGGTCATGCGGCGGCCTACGACCGCTGGCCGACGGGGTGGCGC
This sequence comes from uncultured Alphaproteobacteria bacterium, assembly GCA_903929895.1. GTDB lineage: Bacteria > Pseudomonadota > Alphaproteobacteria > Reyranellales > Reyranellaceae > Reyranella. The sequence continues at coordinate 472 of CAIYWM010000168.1, read as the reverse complement.
AATGCCGACCTCCTGCCCTACTTCAAGCGCGCCGAGACCTTCTCTGGCGGCGCCAATGCCTGGCGCGGCGGCGACGGCCCCCTCCACGTGCTGTCGCTGGCCGACGTCACGGATCGCACGCCGGTCGCCGAAGCCTTCATGGCGGCCGCGCAGCAATCAGGCTTTCCGCTGACGCCCGACCTCGGCGGCGAAGTCACGACCGGCGTCGGCTGGAACCAGCTCAGCATCGAGGGCCACCGGCGCAACGACGCCGCGACGGCCTATCTGGACAGTCTGGAGAGCGGTCCCGGTGAGGCGCAGGTCGACCTCCTTGTCGGGACTCAAGTGCTCGGTCTGGAGATCGAGCGCGGCCGCTGCCTCGGCGTTCGCCTGACCGGTAGCGTCGTGCGGCCCGAGGGAGACGTCCTGCTCTGCGCCGGGGCGATCGATTCGCCGCGCCTGCTGATGCTGTCCGGCATCGGCCCCGCGGACG
>CAIYWM010000167.1 GCA_903929895.1 uncultured Alphaproteobacteria bacterium | reverse complement strand
GGCGAATACTGCCGCTTCGACAATTCGCTGCCTCGCGACCTGTCCGAACTCGCGATCTGCCTGGTCGGCCGGCACTTCAAGGCGCAATTCGAGTTCTACGCCCATGCCCGCCTCGCCAAAGAGGCCGGCCTGGCGGAGGACATCATCGAGGCCGTCCGCCTGCGCGCCACGCCGCCCTTCAAGCGCGACGTCGAGAAGGTCGTGTATGATTTCGTCACCGAGTATCTCGATACCAACCGCGTGGCGCCGGCCAACTACAAGCGGGCCATCGATGCGTTCGGCGAGAAGGGTGTCGTCGATCTCGTGGGCGTCTGCGGCTACTACATGCTGGTGTCGATGACCCTCAACGTCTTCGAGATGCCGCTGCCCCCGGGCGAGCCCGACCCGCTGCCGTAGGCGGCGATGGATCTCGCGACCCTCGCGCTCTTCTTTGCAGCGGCCCTGGCGATCGCGATCTCGCCCGGACCGGGGATCTTCTACGTGGCGGCTCGCACGCTTGCCGGGGGCCGGAGCGAAGGCTTGGCCTCCAGCTTCGGCACGGGACTTGGCGGGCTGGTCCATGTGGCGGCCGGCGCCGTCGGTGTGTCGGCGCTGGTGATGGCCAGTGCCGAAGCCTTCACGATGCTGAAGCTCGCGGGCGCGCTCTATCTGGTGTGGATCGGGATCAAGGCGATCCGCGAGGCACGCCTTCAATTCGAGGCCGAGGCGGTCACGACGGGCGCAAGCAGGGCCTTTCGCGAGGGCATCGTCGTCGAGGCGCTCAATCCCAAGACCGCGGCCTTCTTCCTCGCGTTCCTGCCGCAGTTCGTCGATCCATCGGCCGGCCCTGTATGGCTGCAGTTCCTGGTACTCGGTTTGATTTCCGTGGCGCTCAACACGGCAGTCGATGTCGTGGTCGCGCTGCTGGCCTCGCGCGCCCGCTCGATTGCAACTGCGCGGCCGACGATGCTGCGCCGCCTGCGCATGGCCGCGGGCGGTCTCATCGCGGCGCTCGGCCTGGCGCTCCTCTTCGCGCGGCGGCCTGCTTCTCTTTAGCTAATCCTCGAAAATTGCGACCGCGCGCGTCCAGCCGGCGGAGGCGCCGCGGATCTTGTGCGGGAAGCAGGCGATGGTGAAGCCGTCGCCAGGCAGTGATTCGAGGTTGTGCAGCTTCTCGAGGTGGCAGTAGCCGATGTCGCGACCGGCCTTGTGGCCTTCCCAGATGATCGATGGATCGTGGTCCTTCGCCCATTTCTGGGCGGTGAAAAAGAACGGCGCGTCCCAGCTCCAGGCGTCCGTGCCGGTCAGCCGCACGCCCTTCTCCAGCAGGTAGATCGTGGCGTCGTAGCCCATGCCGCAGCCGGCATTGACGTAGTCGTTGTTGCCGTAGCGCGAGCCCGCCCGCGTGTTGACCACGACGATCTCGAGCGGCTTCAGCTCATGGCCGATCCGCTTCAGCTCCTCCTCGACCTCGGCGGCGGTGATCACGTGGCCGTCCGGCTTGTCGCGGAAGTCGAGCTTCACGCCGGGCTGGAAGCACCATTCGAGCGGTACCTCGTCGATGGTGATGGCGCGCTCCCCCTTGTTCATCGTCGGATGGAAATGATAGGGCGCGTCGAGATGGGTGCCATTGTGGGTCGAGAGATTGACGTTCTCGACCGCCCAGCCCGCACCGTCGGGGAGGTCTTCCTTCCTGAGCCCGGGAAAGAAGCCGGCGAT
>CAIYWM010000166.1 GCA_903929895.1 uncultured Alphaproteobacteria bacterium | reverse complement strand
GTAGATCTCTCGAACTCCGATCATCGATTACTAAGACAACGTGGTGCGACGATTGTTCTCCTAGAGGCCGCCTGTCGCCCAGGCCCGCGGCAGCCAACTAGTGCTTGGTCGCCGAACCTCGCCTTACCGTCTCGTTCCACTGCTTCCACGCCCGCACCTTCTCCATGGGGTCGCTGAACTCCTTGCAGATCGCGAGCACGATCCGCCGATCCGCCTCCATCTGATCGTTGTGGGACATGCCGCGGACGGCGTGCCTCTGGGGCACGAACTCCTTGGCCACGGTCGCCCGCACGAGCATCGTCCAGTGGTTCTCGGCCTTTCCGGCCTTCCACATCCGGAAGTCCGGCAGGGCGCTGTCGATGAAAAGACGGATGGTCAGGCGGGTTCCCCGCTTCCTGCACTCCTCCGCGAGAAAACGGGCGATCATCACAGCGTCTTCGGCGGCGACCCCGGCCACACCCTTCATCGCGATCTTGAAGATCAGGGCCTCGACCTGCTCAGGGGTCGGGTCGAACTTCTGGACGTGCACCCGGTCGGCGAGGGCCGCGATTACGTCGTTGCGATGCTCGTCGATTCCGAGGTTGCTGATCGCGACGACACCGCCCGCGAACCCGACAACCCGTTTGCCGCGGGCGGTACGGTAGGGCACCTTCCGGACTCGGGATCCGTCGGGAGGCGAGCCAAGTGCCGCAAGGAGCAGCTGGACGCCCTTGTCGTCGTTCCTGAAGATGTTTGACACGTCGTCCAGCACGATCACCCCGGCGGGGTTTTCCTCGATAACGTCAAAGAGCGCCGAGCCTGTCAGGTGGCCCTGCACGTGCTCGAACGGGATCGAGTTGTCATTGAGAAAGTTCACCACCGTGTGCGTTTTGCTAACTCCGGGCGGTCCGCACAGATAGAAACCCTTGCTGAACCCGTTGCAGACGCCCCGCAGCCGATCGCGGATGATGCCAAACTGGGCTTCGACTTCTTTCAGGCACTGTTCGTGACCCTTCAAGTAATCTCCGTTGGTCCTCACGGTCTCAACCGTCCCCGGTTCCTGGAGACCAGGATTCGGGGAATCGGGGCTCATGGCACACTCGCCACTGGGACGATTGGGCCGGTTGTCAGGCTCGGCGGCAGGCTCCCTGTCAGGTCCGCTGGTGGTCATCACGACACCTCCCCACCGGCGCAGCTGTAGTTGGGCCTGTCGTCGTTCGGGCTGTTTTCCAGCACGATCACACTGTCGGGGTATCGCTCAAGGATGTCGAAGAGCGCCGAGCCGCTCAGACGGTCCGTCACGAACGCGACAGAGTCGCCCGCGGCAAGGGCCCGCTTGCCGACCCACTCGTTCCAGAAACAGTCGGTCCTGGAAACGAGACCGTCGCGGCCGTCGTCGAGCTTGACGCTGGCCCCCTGCGGCGTGGTTTCCTTGATTGTTCCTCGGGTCTTCGGTCTGCCTCTCATTTCACGTTCCTTTCGTGGTTTCCGGGTTTCCTCACATCTGTTCCGCTCTGCCGCCGCTCGCTTTCGGCGGGGTCGGTACCGACCGGCCACGGGCGACCGTCGCGGCACGGGGTCGCCTTACCGGCCGGTGCGACAGGGGCGACGTCGCTCGACTGCGAAAGCCCCGACTTCGGCTCATGAGACGTACCGGGGCTCGTCGGCATCGAACCCGGCGGCGTGTCATCGGGGGTGAAAGCCGCGGAAATGCGACGGACCAGCACGTCCAACACCGGCACCGCGATGGTGTTGCCAATCGCCTCGTAGCGATCGGAGTCAGAAGCGAGCTTGTTCCGGTACGGGACGAGCGTGTAGTCCTCGGGAAGCCCCATCAGCCGCTCGCACTCCAGCGGTGTCAGGCGCCTCGGTAGCCCGTCGTGGATAGCCATCGTTGCGACGCCGGTGCCGTTGCCTCGGAAGCCGTTACCGCAGTGAGTCGTAAGCGTGCCGGCGACCTCGCTCGTGCCGACGACAACGGCGACGCGCTGGCTCGTCGTCAAAGTGTCCGCGATGCTTGTGTCCCGGAGGCGGGTTGGGAGTTGGCTGCCCCTGGCGTTGCTGTGGAAGGCCACGCAGGTGGGGACTTCGATGACCTGTCGCTCGGACTCTCCGACCGCAACACACTGTGCACTGCCTTCAGGATCCCTTCTGGC
>CAIYWM010000165.1 GCA_903929895.1 uncultured Alphaproteobacteria bacterium | reverse complement strand
CGCCCGGCATTCCGAGGAGGCGGTCGCCGCATGCACGTGGATCGGCGGTGACCCGAGCATCGTGGAGATCGCGAGTGCCAGAGCTGCGCCCCAGCGGCGCGACAACCCGTGTTGCGGATTGCCGGTTCGACGAACGGGGTCATGGCCACTGGAACGTTTCACCAAAGCTCCTGGCTGAGACTGCAAGGGCCGACAAGTGCCATGGCCTGTCGCATCCGCTCACGGGACGACGCATCGGCGCCAGGTTCTCCAATCCATCCGATCCGATCGACCTTGTCCACCGGAAGCCCCTTCCTCATCAGTTCAGCACTGCTCATCACGATGAGCAGTGATAGTGTCTGCGGGAGGATCAATGCCGCCGTCGCCGCCTCGAAACCGCCGGAAAACGGACGTGAGATCCGTGCCCCCTCCACGAATAGTCCACCTGCGTGCGCGACCGTGTGCGCGCCCGACCGTTCGTGGACGCGCGCGATGGCCTGATCGGACGACGCCTCAGGGGCGAACGTGATGGCCAGGTCGACCGGGATCCTCGACTCCTCACCGAGCATGTCACGCAAGAGTTCGCCGTAGACGTCCGGCGTGCCCGACACACCCATCTGCGGCTGAGCGTTGATTTCGCAGATCAACGCTTCGCGCGTCAGCCACGACTTACCGATATCGTCGATGATGAGGTCGATCCCGGCGATGTCGAGCCGCAGGAGCGCGGCGGCCCGGACGGCGAGGTCACGATTGTCCGGATGGACGGCCTCCAGCGCGACATTGACGTTGCTGCCCCCCGCGCTGACGTTGTCGCGGCGTCGAAGCCGGACGTAGGTGCCTGCCGGGGGCACCGAGTCCAGGCGCAGACCTGTCTGAGCGAGCAGATCCCGGGCTTCCGCATCGAGGGAGAGCGAAGCCTGACCGGTACGCAGCCGGCGCCGCTGCCGTTGCCCGTCCGTCTGGGCGATCTCGATCAGGGAAGCGATGTCATGAACGCCGTCGCCGTGCACGCCACCGGCGATCCGCCTGACGGTCTTGAGCAGGCGTCCGCCAACAACGGTCAAGCGGTGGGTGAAGCCCTTGCAGTGACGTTCAACCAGGACGGCCTCCGAGTGTTCGCGCGCGCGCTCGAAGGCCTTCGCGACCTCGGTATCGGTCTGGAGATCTGCGGCGACGCCGATTCCTCGGTCCTGATCGGCAGGCTTGACGACCACCGGATAGCCGAGTCGCGACGCGGCATCGATCGCCTCTTGCGCCGTCGAGGCAAATTCGTGAATCGCACCCGGCAGGCCCGCCTGACGCAGGATCCGGGCGGTGCTCGCCTTGTCTTTCGCGGTCTGCACGCCGAACGCCGGTGTACGTTCGGTGATGGTGCTCTCGAACAGCCGTGCACGACATCCGAGACCGATCATCACCGTCCTGCGCATCGAGGTTCCGCTCAGGGGTCGGTGTACCGGCATGCCGATCCGGTATGCCGCATCCGCGAGATGGAATGTGTTCGTGCCCGGTTCTCCCGCGGGTCGGAGTTCATCGAGCAGGCGTTCGACCGCTTCAGGCGTGGTGGGTGCTGAACCGTTCGCCGCATGACGGATCACGCCGACGACCCAGGTGAGGGTCTTCAGGGCGATCCTCGGGTTCGTGCAGGGCAGCCCGACCAGCATCTCGGT
>CAIYWM010000164.1 GCA_903929895.1 uncultured Alphaproteobacteria bacterium | reverse complement strand
TGATGCTGACCCTGGCGGTGTTCAGCCTGTTCGCCCGTGTCCGCGGGAAACTCTACGACTGGCCGCTGCTGCACCGCTTCGCGCTGGCGATGGGGCCGGCCGGCTTCGTCGCCGTCATCGCGGGTTGGGTGACGACGGAAGTCGGACGCCAGCCCTACACGGTGCACGGCCTGTTGCGCACGGCCGACTCGGCGTCGGCTCTCGATGCGCCGGCCGTGGGCGCTTCGCTCATGGCCTTCGTCATCGTCTACTTCTTCGCCTTCGGCGCTGGCACCTATTACATCCTGAAGCTCATGTCCCATCCGCCACATCGCGGCGAGGAGGGGCCACGGCGCGACCAGCCCGTGCGGGCCGCGGGCCTCACGCCCGCCCCCGCCGTCGCCGAATCGCTCGCGACCGGCAAGGAGGCCTGATCATGCCATTCGACCTGCCGATGTTCTTCGCCTTCATCATCGCCTTCGCCATCCTGGCCTATGTCGTCATGGACGGATTCGACCTGGGTGTCGGCATCCTGTTTCCGTTCCTGCCGGTCGGCCGCGAGCGCGACAGCGCCATCAATTCGGTGGCGCCGGTCTGGGACGGCAACGAGACGTGGCTGGTGATGGGCGGCGGTGGCCTGCTGGCGGCCTTCCCGCTGGCCTACGGCATGATCCTGTCGGCGCTCTATGCGCCCATCATCGCCATGCTGCTGGCTCTGGTCTTCCGCGGCGTGGCCTTCGAGTTCCGCTGGCGCGACCCGCGCCATCGCCCGCTGTGGGACGTGGCGTTCACGGGCGGTTCGATCGTGGCGGCGCTGGCGCAGGGCATCACCCTGGGTGCGCTGCTGCAGGGGATCGCCGTCCAGAACCGCACCTATGCCGGCGGCTGGTTCGACTGGCTGACCCCGTTCAGCCTGCTGGTGGGCGTGAGCCTGGTCTGCGGCTATGCACTGCTGGGCTCGACCTGGCTGGTGATGAAGAGCGAGGGCTCTCTGCAGGAGCGCTGCCATCGGATGGCTTTTCGCCTGGGGATCGCCACGATCGTGGCAATGGCGGCGGTGAGTGCCGCGACGCCGTTCCTGCGCGATGCCTACTGGATGCGCTGGTTCGCCTGGCCGCAGGTGCTGTTCACCGCCCAGGTGCCGGTCCTGGTGGCGATCGTCACCTTCGTGCTGTTCTGGAGCCTGCGTCGCGGGCACCACTACACGCCGTTTCTGATGACGCTTGCGCTGTTCGGTCTGGGCCTCGCGGGCCTCGGGATCAGCCTCTATCCCTTCGTTGTGCCGCCGTCGGTCTCGATCTGGGATGCCGCCGCGCCGGATGACAGCCTGAAGTTCATGTTGCCCGGCGTGCTGATCATGGTGCCGATCATCCTCGCCTACACCGGCTATTCCTACTGGGTGTTCCGAGGCAAGACCGGCCACGAGGGCTATCACTGATGGGCGGTCGGTGATGCCCGGGCCGCGTCAGTGGCTGTGGTTTGTCGGCCTGTGGGCTGCCGGCGTCGGCGTCACGGCTCTGGTCGGCTACGCCATCAAGCTCTGGCTGAGATAAACCGCCTCACGTCGTGCGGCGGGTGGGACGACAGTTGAAGGCGAGGGGATTGCCGGCGGTTTCCCGCAGAGTGGCGAGATCGTCGCGCCCGGCCCATTCGGTGCTCGTACTGGCATAGCGGAAGCCCGGCGCGTTGCCCTGGTATTCGAGGCGCCACGTCCGATCGCCGAGCGTCACCGAGGCGCGGTTTTTGGCATAGACCACCGACACTTCCTTGCGGCCATCGCACAGGTAGGCAATGCCCGTCGGCGTCGCGTCGTCGGGCGACGGCCGCGGAATCGTGCTGGTCAATGGCTGGTCCCTCGGGGCGCAGCCGCCAATCAGGATCAACGCGAGAATCGACAGGCGCTTCATGGTGCGCTTTCCTCCTGGGCCGACCATAGCAAATCGCCGAGGAGACGGAATGGCCCTGTTCAAGCTGCGCGACGGCGCCGAACTCTATTACGAGGTCCATGGCAGCGGCCCTGCGCTGTTTCTCGTCGCTGGACTGGGCGGCGATGGCCGCTGGTGGGGCGACAACGTGTCCGAGCTGGCGAAGAATTTCACCGTCGTCGTGCACGATCATCGCGGCACCGCGCGCAGCAGCCTGTCGAGGATCGACTACAGCGTCGGACAGATGGCCGACGATGCGCTGCAGCTCATCGAGGGGCTGGGATACAACAAGGTCCACTGGTGCGGTCACTCGACCGGCGGGGCGATGGGGCAGATCCTGGCGATCGATCATCCCGAGCGGATCGACCGGTTGGTGCTGAGCGCAACGTGGGCGAAGACGGACGTCTTCTTCCGCCGGCTGTTCGAGGTGCGCTCGCTGATGCTGCGCGAACTGGGGCCGGCGGCGTATCTGAAATCGAGCGCGCTGGCGCTCAATTCGCCCGCGTGGGTGCGCGACCACGATGCCGCTCTCGTGGCCGTCGAGGCGAAGGCGCTGGAGACCATTCCCGTTCCCGAGATCGTCCTGTCGCGCATCGCTGCCATCGTGGCCCACGACCGGCGCGAGCAGCTGCAGAAGGTGACCGCGCGCACCCTGGCGGTCTGCGCCCGCGACGACACGGTGACGCCGCTCTACTTCACCGAGGAACTGGTGCGCCTGATCCCGGGCGCGCGCGCCTATGTGCTGCCGGACGGCGGCCATGCATATCCGAACGTGCACGGCGCGGAGTTTCGTCGTGTAATGACCGCCTTCCTTTTGGAGTCCTGACCGCCATGAAGATCGAACCGCTGATCGCCGCCGCCGCCGCCGAGCTGACCGCCCTCCGGCGCGATATCCATGCGCATCCCGAGCTTGGCTTCGAGGAGGAGCGCACCAGCACGATCGTGGCCCAGAAGCTGAAGGAGTGGGGCTGCGAGGTCACCACCGGCATCGGCAAGACCGGCGTCGTCGGCACGATCCGCGTCGGCAACAATCCGCGCGCGATCGGCCTGCGCGCCGACATGGACGCGCTGCCGATGGACGAGCTGAACACGTTCGATCATCGCAGCCAGCACAAGGGCCGCATGCACGCCTGCGGCCATGACGGACACACTGCGATGCTGCTGGGCGCCGCCAAGTACCTTGCGGCCACGCGCAACTTCGACGGCACGGTGCACCTGATCTTCCAGCCGGCCGAGGAGGGCCGCGGTGGCGCCGAGGCGATGGTCAAGGACGGGTTATTCCAGAAGTTCCCCTGCGAGATCATCTTCGGCATGCACAACAGGCCGAAGCTCGACGTCGGCAAGTTCGCCATCCGCTCGGGTCCGCAGATGGCGGGGGGCGGTCTGTTCGACATCCACATCACCGGCAAGGGCGCGCATGGCGCGCGGCCCGAAACCGGCATCGACCCGGTGATCATCGCGACGCAGATCATCTCGGCGTTGCAGAGCGTCGTGTCACGCAACGTGGCGCCGCTCGATTCGGCGGTGATCTCGGTCACGCAGATGCACTCGGGCGACGCCTACAACGTGATCCCGCAGGAGGCCGTGCTGCGCGGCACGATCCGCGCCTTCCGCAAGGAGACGATGGCCCTGATCAAGGAACGCATCGAAACCATCTCCAGCGGTATCGCGCAGACGTTGGGCGGCAGCGCCAAGGCCGATGTGCGCATCGCCTTCCCGCCGCTCGTGAATGACAAGGATGCCGTGAAGTTCATCGCCGACGTGGCGGCCGAGATCGTGGGCCCGGAGAACATGAACCGCGAAGGCCCGTTCGTGATGGCTTCCGAGGATTTCTCCTACATGCTCGAGCAGGTGCCGGGCGCGTTCATCAACATCGGCAACGGCGGCGGCGAGGGTGGCTGCGAGGTCCACAATCCCAGCTATGACTTCAACGACGAGGCGCTCACCCTGGGCTCGACCCTGTGGGCGCGCGTGGTCGAGACGCGGCTGGCGAAGGATCCGCGGTGAGCACCGCCGGCGACGGCACCAGCCGGCACTGGCTGGTGCGCGAGCTGCCCTATGTGGCGATGCTGGCGCTGGCCGTCGGCGGCGTCATCCTGACGGGATTTCGCGGTCCCACGACCTATGCCTACTGGATGGTGCTGGCGCCGATCTACGGCCTCGCCTGCGTGATGTCGGGATGGCGGGAGGTCGACAAGACGGCCGATCACCTGCGGCTCATCGTGACGCAGGCGCTGCACTGGCTCGCCTTCCTGGCGGCGATGTGGCTGATGTTCCTGCCCGAGGTGCGCGGCGTGGTGAACGACAATGCCACCAGTCTCGCGCTCCTGATCCTGCTGGCGCTCGGCACTTTCGTGGCGGGCGTTCACGCGCGAGTCTGGCGCATCTGCCTGGTCGGCCTGTTCCTCGCATTGTCGGTGCCGGCGGTGGCGTGGATCCAGGATTCGGCCATGCTGCTGCTGGTCGGCACGTTGCTGGTCGTCGCGGTCGGCGGCGCCTTCTGGTGGCTGTGGCGACGGGAGAGGCGCGCACTGTGACGGATCGCGCCAGGGTCATCCTGTGGAGCGACTATGTGAGTCCCTACGCCTTCGTCGCGAAGGCGTGGGCCTATGAACTGGAGGCCGACTACGAGATCGAACTCGAGTGGCGGCCCTATACGCTCGACATCGCCTCGTTCCAGGGCTCCGTCGAGCAGCGCGATCCGCATCACTGGCGCCGCGTGCGCTATGCGTACATGGATGCGCGCCGCTTCGCCAACAAGCAGGGCCTGACCCTGATGGGACCCAAGAAGATCTACGACGCCCGGGCGATCAACGCCGGCATGCTCTACGCCCAGCAGCACGGCGTCTTCCGCGCCTATAACGATCTCGCCTTCGCTCGTTTCTGGCGACGC
>CAIYWM010000163.1 GCA_903929895.1 uncultured Alphaproteobacteria bacterium | reverse complement strand
GAGGCATTCGACTTGTTGCCGAGCTTGTCCTTCAGCCGCTGGAAGCGGATCGCGTTCTGCGAACCGTCGGGCCGGTAACGCGGCATCAGGTAACAGGTGAGGCCGCCTTCTGCTTGGGCGAGCACGAGGAAGGCGTCGCACATCGGCGCCGACATGAACCATTTGTGGCCGCTGATCTCGACATGGTCGCCATGTGCGGTGGCGCTCGTGATGTTGGCGCGCACGTCGGTGCCGCCCTGGCGCTCGGTCATGCCCATGCCCAGCGTGACGCCGTTCTTCTCCCACCAGGGCAGAGGGCGCGGATCGTAGGTGCGGGTCTGGATCTTCGGCAGCCACTTCGCAAGCAGCGCCGGCTCGGACCGCAGCGCGCCCAGACAGGCATGCGTCATGGTGATCGGGCACATGTGGCCGCTCTCGGCCTGGGTCGCGAGATAGAGGCGGACGGCGCGTGCCGACATCGGCGCCGGCCGGTCGCTGCCGTCATGCGCCGAGGCGTGGATGCCGTGGCCGATGCTCTTCTGCATCAGCGCGTGATAGGCGGGATGGAATTCCACCAGGTCGAGGCGGTTGCCCTTGCCGTCCATGGTGCGCAGCCGGGGCGGGTTCTCGTTGGCCAGCCGCCCGAGATCGAGCGTGTCGGCCGCGCCATAGTCCCGGCCGCACGCCGACAGGGCCGCGAGGTCGAGTCCGGCCCGCTGTGCCGCCTCGGCCAGGGGCCTGTCCGCCGAGAACAGGTCGACGTCGCCGAAAGCGGGCGACTGGTTGAACGAAGCGTCTTCGAGGAAACCGGAAGCCATGAGGCCAGTCTGAACCTGCTATCCCACGGACGGCAAGCTGCGGCCCGCGGCCTGTGCTATGTGACCGGCATGCAACTCGATACCCTTACCGCCGTCAGCTCCGTCGACGGCCGCTATCGCTCGACCTCCGAGGCGCTGGCCGGCCATTTCAGCGAATACGCCCTCATGAAGAGGCGCGTCCTCGTGGAGTGCGAATATCTCGCCGCCCTCTCGGAGACCCCGGGCGTCGGCATCCGCCCGCTCACGGCCGCCGAGAAGGCGCTGTTGAAGGCGCTGCCGGACATCTCGGTCGAGAATGCGCGGATCATCCGCAAGTTCGAGCGCGAGGGCCACGCGGGCATCCCCGCGACCAACCACGACGTGAAGGCGGTCGAATACTTCATCAAGCTGAAGCTGAAGGATTCGAGCCTCACCGATGTGCTGGAGTGGGTGCATTTCGCGCTGACGTCGGAGGACGTGAACAGCACGGCCCATGCCCTCTGCCTGCGCGGTGCGGTCGAGGCGGTCATGCTGCCGTCGCTCGCGAAGGTCGCGACGGAGATCGAGGGGCTTGCCCGCCGGCACGCCGACACCGCCATGCTGGCGCGCACGCACGGCCAGAGCGCCACGCCCACGACCTTCGGCAAGGAGATGAACGTGTTCGCGACACGGCTCGCCCGCCAGGTCGCGACGCTCGCCCGCAATCCCATCCTGGTGAAGTGGGGCGGGCCGACGGCCAACTACAACGCCCAGACGGTGGCGCTGCCGCAGGTCGACTGGCTGGCGTTCGCGCACGCCTTTGTCGAGCGGCTGAACCTCCCGGGCGCGGCAGGCGCGCATCCGGTGCGCCTCGTGCTCAACGAGGTGACGACCCAGATCGAGCCGCACGACACGTTCGCGGAGATGTTCGACAACCTTCGCCGCATCAACACCATCCTGATCGACCTGTCGCAGGACATGTGGCGCTACATCTCCGACGGCTGGGTGACGCAGAAGCCGAAGGAGGGCGAGATCGGCTCGTCGGCGATGCCGCACAAGGTGAACCCGATCGACTTCGAGAATGCCGAGGGAAATTTCGGCGTCGCCAACGCGCTGTTCGAACACCTCTCGCGCAAGCTGCCGATCTCGCGCCTGCAGCGCGACCTGTCGGACTCGACGGTCGCCCGCACCTTCGGCACCGCCTTCGCCCATGCGCTGATCGGCTACGGCGCGCTGCTGCGCGGCTTCGGCAAGGTGAGCGTGAACGAGGCGGCGCTCACGGAGGCGCTGCAGGCGCATCCCGAAGTGCTGGCCGAGGCGATCCAGACCGTGCTGCGCGTCGCCGGGGTCGAGATGCCCTACGAGAAGCTGAAGGCGCTGACGCGAGGCCGGCAGGTGACGTTGGCCGATTTCGCCACCTTCATCGACGGGCTCGAGGTTGCGCCCGACCTGAAGACGCAGCTGCGGACGCTGCGGCCCGAAACCTATACCGGCCTGGCCGGACTGCTGGCGAAGAAGTAGCGGCTCCCCTTTTCCTCCACCCCTGACGGGGGGAGGAAAAGGGGTAAGCAGCTCAGGCGGCGAACTTGCCGAATTCCCAGTGGCGGCCGGGGGCCGCGGCGAACAGGGCCTTGGTGTACTCGGCCTGGGGCGAGCCGAAGACCTGCTCGGCCGAGCCGTATTCGACGACATGGCCCTTGCTCATCACGGCGACGTAGTCGCAGATCTGCGCGGCGACGCGCAGATCGTGGGTGATGAAGAGCACGGCGAGGTTCAGGCGGACGCGGATCTCGTCCAGCAGTTCCAGCACCTGCTTCTGCACCGACACGTCGAGCGCCGACACGGCCTCGTCGGCGATCAGCAGTTCGGGTTCCATGGCGAGCGCGCGGGCGATGCAGATGCGCTGGCGCTGGCCACCGGAGAACTGGTGGGGATAGCGGTCGAGCGAGTTGGGATCGAGCCGCACCGTCTCCATCAGCTTGCGCGCGCGGGCCATCGCCTCCTCGCGCCCCAGGCCGAAGTTCATCGGTCCCTCGATGATGAACTCGCCCACGGTGATGCGCGGGTTCATCGAGCGGTAGGGATCCTGGAAGACGATCTGCACGCGGCGGCGATGCGGCCGCAGCTTGCGCGCCGACATGGTCGCGATCTCGGTATCGCCGATATAGATCTTGCCCTCGGTCGGATCGATCAGCCGGGCAATGCAGCGCGCCACGGTCGACTTGCCCGAACCGGAT
>CAIYWM010000162.1 GCA_903929895.1 uncultured Alphaproteobacteria bacterium | reverse complement strand
TCGCTCGCGCTGCTGGCCAACGCCGCGCAGAAACTGCCGCGCGAGGGCCTCTGGCCTTCGCAGGCCGCGCTCGCGATGCAGGACGAACTGGCGGCGCTCCATGCCGACCTGCTGCGGTCTGCGCTGCGCGCAGGCGGCGGCAACGACTGCGATCCCGATACCGCCCTTGCCGCCTGGAGCGAACCGCGCAAGCTCGCACTGGAGCGGGTGGACCGGCTCCTGAAGGAGGATCTCGCCGCGGCGGGAACCATCGATCTCGCAATGCTGTCCGTCGCCACCGCCGAGCTGCGCACCCTGGTTTAGCCGGCCGTCGGATCAGTCGGAGTCACGGGGAACAAACGAAATAAACGAAATAAACGAAATAAACGAAACAAATGAAGTGAATGCCGCACCCCTGACTCCTGACCGTCGGCGCAACAATGTTGCTCGCCGGTCCTTCTGAAAGGCCTGTTCAACAGCCTGTCAGGGCGCGGTTCTCACGCCTTCTCTCAGAGGCCCTTCAGGAATTCGATCAGCAATCGGTTCACGTCCGCCGCCCGTTCCTGCTGCACCCAGTGGCCGGCGCCGTCGAGGATGTGGCTGCCGCGCAGGCCCGGCAGGGTCTTCGGGTAGGCCTCGAGCTGGCTCTGGGCCGCCGGGAAGCGCAGCACGCCGTCGCGGCTGCCGGCGATGAACTGCGAGGGCTGGCGGATCGGCTGGCCGCGCCACGGCCCGCTGAGCTCCCAGTTGCGCCGCAGGTTGCGATACCAGTTGAGCCCGCCGCGGAACCCCGCGCGCGCAAATTCGCCAGCGTAGTAGTCGAGGTCGGCGTCGCTCAGCCAGGCGGGCAACGTCTCGGGGTCGACGGTGTTGGCCAGCAACGTGCCGCCCGTGAGGCGGCCGAAGCCCTTGTCCTTCTCCACCATCTCGCCGCCGGCCGTGTAGTAGAGCTTGCGCAAGGCGCCGCGAATGTCCTGCTGCAGCTCGGCCTCGGCGACACCCGGCTTCTGGAAGTACTGCAGATAGAAGTTGTCGATGCCGAGCTTCTCCAGCGCCGACAGGATGTCGACATAGCCCGGCGGCGCATAGGGCACGCTCATGGCTGAGACGGCGGTGAAGAGATCGGGCCGCCAGAGGGCGGCATGCCAGGCGACGGGCGCGCCCCAGTCGTGGCCCACGATCACCGCCTTGGTCTCGCCCAGCGCCCTCACCAGCTCGGCCATGTCGCCCACGAGATGGAGGAGCGTGTACTGGTCGATCGGCTCGGGCGATTGCGTGCCGCCATAGCCGCGCATGTCGGGCGCGACGGCGCGGAAGCCCGCCACACTCACCGCCTGGAGCTGGTGGCGCCAGGAATACCAGCTCTCCGGCCAGCCATGGCAGAACAGCACCAGCGGTCCGGTACCGGCCTCGGCATAGCGCATGTGGATGTTGTTGGCGGTCGTCGTCTTGAGCGTGACGCCCGGCACCGGTGAGCTGGTCATTCTGGTTTCCTCCGCAGAGGTCAGCCTAGCCTGACGCGTCAGCCGCGCAAGTGAACCGGTCGTGACAGGCGCGCGCGCACCGAGGCGCGCGAGCCGAAGAGCAGCGACAGCAGGAAGAAGCAGCTGGCGAACAGCACGATCACCGGACCCGACGGCAGGCCGGCATGGAACGACACCAGCAGGCCGATCGCCGCCGACGCGAAGGCCATCGGCGCCGCAACCAGGCTCATCGACCAGACCTCGCGCGCCCAGAAGGACGAGGCGACGGCCGGCAGCAGGATGAGGCCCAGCGCCATCAGGGTCCCCAGCGCCTGGAAGCCCGCCACCATGTTCAACACCGCGAGCGACAGGAAGAGATAGTGGTAGAGCGAGCCGCGCACGCCCATGGCGGCGAGGAAGCCGGGATTGAAGCACTCGACGACCAGCGGGCGGTAGATGGCGGCGAGGCCGATCAGGGTGATGGTCGCGGTCGACACGACGAGGACCAGCGCGCCTTCATCGACGGCGAGGATCGCGCCGAACAGGATGTTCATGAGATCGACCGCCGATCCGCGCAACGAGACGATGAGCACGCCCAGCGCCATGGCCGTGAGATAGGCGGCGGCGAAGCTCGCATCCTCGCGCATGCTGGAGAAGCGCGCGATGATGCCCGAGAGCAGCGCCGTCGCGACGCCAGCGATGAAGCCGCCGAGACTCATCGCCGGCAGCGACAGGCCGCCGATCAGGAACCCCATGGCGGCGCCGGGCAGCAGCGAGTGCGCCAGCGCATCGCCCATCAGGCTCATGCGCCGCAGGATCAGGAACACGCCGATCGCCGAGCCGCCGATCGACAGCGCGAGGCTCGCGACCAGGGCACGACGCATGAAGCCGAAATCGGCGAAGGGCGCGATCAGATACTCGTAGAACATGACGCGAAGCCTTCGATCAGGCGCTGAGCCGCATCGGCACGTCGCAGGCGCCGGCATTGTCGTCCCAGGCCTCGGCCATCGCGCGGGCCCGCAGCAGGTTCTCGGCCGACAGGACGCGCGAGGTCGGGCCGGCATCGACCAGCTCACGCGCCAGCAGCAGCGCGTGCGGGAAGTCGCGGCGGACCTGGTCGAAATCGTGCAGTACCGCGACGACGGTGCGCTTCTCCTCGCGCCAGCGGCGGATCACGACCATCAGGTCGGCCACGGTCTTGCTGTCGATGGCGGCGAACGGTTCGTCGAGGAGCACGAGGTCGGCGTCCTGCAGCAGCAGTCGGGCGAACAGCACGCGCTGGAACTGGCCCACCGACAGCGAGTCGATCGGGCGGCGCTCGAAGCCCGAAAGGCCGACCGACTCGATCGCGCGCCAGGCATCCTCGAGATCGGCCGGGCGGGCGGCGCCGAAGACACCGAAACGCGACCAGCGGCCGAGCAGGACGGTGTCCAGCACCGAGATCGGAAAGGATCGATCGATTTCCGCCTGCTGGGGCAGATAGGCGATCCGCTTTGCCGTGCATTCGATGCGGCCTTCGACCCGCGGCGCCAGGCCCAGCAGCGCCTTCAGGAGCGTGCTCTTGCCTGCTCCGTTGGGACCGACGATGGCCGTCATCTCGCCGGCCGGGATTTCCGCCGAAACGTGATGAACCGCCGGGCGGCGATCGTAGCTCACGGTCAGGTTGGTGAGGCGCAGTGCGGCCGTCACGGCGGACCTACAGCGCCCACCACGCACAGAGCCAAAGCAACGCCGAGAGGCCCAGCGCCGCCGCAATGCGGGCCGGGGCGCTCATGGCGAGCAGGAACGTGCCGGGGGAGGTCGGGCGGTGCATGCAAGCAGACTGTTATAATATTACCCATCGTGAGTCCACATGGGCGATGCCTGCTTCACGTCACCGGGCAGTGAACGGTGAGTGACCGATTGTTGATTGGCAGGGCGGGGGCGGCGCGCGCATCTTGTCGACCATGTCGATTTCCCCCCTTCCTGGACGCCGGTCGTTCCTGATCGGTGCCGCCGCCGTCGCGGCCGGACTGCCGCAACGGGCCTCGGCCCGGCCGACCGGCGAGGGACCATGGGCGGTCGAGCTCTTCACGTCGCAGGGCTGCAGTTCCTGCCCGCCGGCCGACGCCCTTCTGGGCCGGCTGTCGATGCGGCCCGACATCGTCGCCCTCGCCTTCCACGTCGACTATTGGGACTATATCGGCTGGAAGGATCCGTTCGCCTCACGTGAAACGACGGAACGGCAGCGCGCCTATGCCCGCGTGCTGAAGCAACGGTACGTCTACACGCCCGAGATGGTGGTCGACGGCATCGGCCACGACACCGGCCGCGATCGCGCGCCCATCGAGGCCTTGCTGGCCAAGACGCAGGCCCGGTCGCCCCGTCGGGCGACCCCCACGCTTTCGCGCAGCATCGGCGGGCCCCTCACCATCAAGCTGGACTCCTTCCCGCTCGAGGGCGGCCTCGCGGACGTGACGCTCGCGATCTACGACCGCCGGCACGCCACGCCGGTGAAGAGCGGCGAGAACCAGGGCCGCATGATCGAGAATTTCAACGTCGTGCGGCAGCTCGAACGCGTCGACCGATGGGACGGCGCGGCCAAGGGCTGGACGATTGCCGGCGATCGCATCGGCCCCACACAGGGCGTCGCCGTCCTGGTGCAGCACGCCGATCACGGCCCGATGATCGGCTGCAACAAGCTGGAGCCCGCCTACTCGGGGTGAGCCGCGAGGCCGGGCCGACTGCCTTGCTTCCGCCGCGGCTGCGCGCGAAGGTGCGGGCATGTCGTTTTCCGGTGCCTCCGGCCGCCTGACCGCCGTTCTCGGTCCCACCAACACCGGCAAGACCTATCTCGCGATCGAGCGCATGCTCGGCCACGATTCGGGCATGATCGGTTTCCCGCTGCGGCTGCTGGCGCGCGAGAACTACGACCGCATCGTCAAGTTGAAGGGCGCCGCCCAGGTCGCGCTGATCACCGGCGAGGAAAAGATCGCGCCCTCCAGCGCACGCTATTTCGTCTGCACCGTCGAATCGATGCCGGTCGACCGGCCGGTCTCCTTTCTCGCGGTCGACGAAGTGCAGATGGCGTCCGACCCGGAGCGCGGCCACTTCTTCACCGACCGGCTGCTGCATGCGCGCGGCCTGAACGAGACCATGCTTTTGGGCGCCGACACGATCCGTCCGGTGCTGAACCGACTGCTGCCCGACATCGACGTGGTGGCGCGGCCGCGATTCTCCAGCCTCTCCTATGTCGGCTCGAAGAAGGCGACGCGCCTGCCGCGCCGCTCGGCCGTCGTCGGCTTTTCTGCCAACGAGGTCTACGAGATCGCCGAGCTGATCCGCCGCCAGCGCGGCGGCACGGCGGTCGTGATGGGCGCAATGAGTCCGCGCACGCGCAACGCGCAGGTCGAGATGTTCCAGTCGGGCGAGGTCGATTACCTCGTGGCGACCGATGCGATCGGCATGGGCCTCAACATGGACGTGAACCACGTGTGGTTCGCGTCCTTGCGCAAATACGACGGTCGCAGCTCCCGTCCGCTGCGGACCGGCGAGCTGGCGCAGATCGCCGGACGCGCCGGGCGCCACATGAACGACGGCACCTTCGGCACGACCGCGGGCATCAGCGGCCTCGATCCTGACGTGGTGGAGGCGATCGAGAATCATCGCTTCGATCCGCTGCGCGACCTGCAGTGGCGCAACAGCGAGCTCGACTTCCGCTCGGTGCAGGCGCTGGTCGCTGCCTTGAACGCCCCTCCGCCGCATGCCGCGCTCCAGCGCGTGCGCGAGCAGGACGACCAGCTCGCTCTGCAGACCCTGGCCGTGAACGCGACGTTCCTGCCACGGCTTCATTCGCCCAAGCGGGTCAAGCTCCTGTGGGAGGTCTGCCAGGTCCCGGACTTCCGCAAGACGATGACGGAAGAACACACGAAACTGCTCAGCCAGATCTTCGAACATCTGACCCAGGGCGGCGAAAGACTGCCGGAAGACTGGATCGACAGCCATGTGAAGCGCCTGGAACGGTTCGACGGCGACATCGACACTTTGATGGCACGCATCGCGCACGTTAGGACATGGACCTATATTTCGCACCGGCCCGACTGGATTCAGCGTGCAAGCCATTGGCAGGAGCGCGCGCGTGCCATAGAGGACCGGCTTTCCGACGTTCTGCATCAACGTCTCACGCAACGGTTTGTCGATAGACGCGCGGCTTTGCTTGTACGAAGATTGCGCGATGAGGGTGAAATGAACTCGACAGTCGCCGCTGCAGGCGAAGTCATCGTGGAAGGCGAGCATCTCGGGCGCATCGAGGGCTTCCGCTTCGTGCCGGATGCGACGGAAGGCCAGACCGACCAGAAGGCGGTGCTGAGCGCGGCCCTGCGCGCGCTGCGCCAGGATCTGCCCGATCGCCTGCAGGCTTTCGTGAACAGTCCCGATGGCGAGATCGTCTTCGACGGCCAGCTCCGCGTCTGCTGGGGCGGTGGTCCGGTCGCGCGGCTGTTGCCCTCGGGTGACGTGCTGGCGCCCAAGGTCGAGGCCATCGCCTCCGACCTGCTGGACGGCCCGGCCCGCGAGGAAGTGCGCAAGCGCGCCGCGACCTGGGTAGAGACCCGCATTCGCCTCGGCCTTAGCGAATTGATGGATGCGCGCGCCACGGCCGAACTGCCCGCCGGCGCACGCGGCGTCATCTTCCAGCTCTGCGAAGGCCTCGGCGTGCTGCAGCGGCGGCCCGTCGAGGAACAGCTCGCCCAACTCGGCGACGAGGATCGCAAGGCGCTGGCGCGTCTCGGCGTCCGCATCGGCGTTTTCTCGCTCTACTTCCCCAGCATGCTGAAGCCGGTGCCGATCCGCCTGCGCGCCGGCCTCTGGATGATCGCCAAGAACCGCGAGACGATCCCGACGCTGCCGGCCGAGGGCCGCACCTCGATGGATTTGCCGCGCGATGCCGAGCGCGATTTCTACTCGGCCATCGGCTACCTGCCACTGGGCGACCATGCGATACGCGCCGACATGGTCGAACGGCTGGCCGCCATGGCGCGGGCGGCCGTGCGCGAGAGCCGCGAATCGTCACGCCGCACGCAGCAGCAGGATAAGCCTGAGAAGAAGCCCGCCGCCGAAGCGACGGGCGCCGCTCCGGCCATCCCCGCGGCCGCGACGGCCGAGGAAATCAGCGAATGGGCGATCGTCGCCGCGGCATTCGGCGAGGCCGAGCCGGCACCCGCGCCGGAACCGGAAACCGAGCCGCAAGCAGCTGCGTCCGAGCCGGTCGCCGTAGACGAGCCGGTCGCCGAACCGGCGGCAGAGCCTGTCGCCGAGGCCCCTGGCGAGGCTGCGGCCGTCGCCGAGGCGGCGCCCGCCGAGGAGCCCGCAGTCGAATCGCCGCCGGCCGAACCCACGCCGGAAGCGGCAACGGGGGGCGACGTTCCCGCGCCGGTCGAGAGTGCCGCACCACGGGAAGAAACCCCGCCGGCGAAGAAGGAGCCGCGGCCGTTGCCGCCGGGCTGGTTCCGCGCGACCCCGCAGATGATGTCACTGGTCGGCTGCTCCGAGCCGGAAATGGCCAACGTGCTGCGGGCGCTCGGCTATCGTGTGCATCCACCGACGGAAGAAAGCGGACCGCTCTACGCCTTCTCGATCAAGCCGCGCTTCGTGCGCGAGCGCGAGGAGCAGCGCGAGCGGCAGCGCCAGCAGCAGCGCGAACAACGCGATCAGCGCGACCAGCGCCGACGCGACCGGCCGGAGCGGCCGAACGAGCGTCAGTTCTTTGCCGATACGCCGCGTCCGCCGCGCGGCAAGGACGACGGTCCGCGCAGCGGACCGCGTCCCGGAGGCGGCGGCCCTCGCGCAGATAGTCCGCGTACTGATGCGCCCCGGCAGGATCGCAACAAGGATGGCCGTCCGCCGCAGGAGAACCGCGGGCGCGACGACCGGCGTGGCCCGCGTCCGCCGCGGCGCGACAGCGGCGGTCCGGCCTTGCGGCTCTACGCCACGACCGAGACCAAGGGCGATGCGGCCGCCGATTCGCCCTTCGCCAAGCTTCTCGAACTGAAGCTTGGTGGAAAGAAGTAGCCACCGGTGCAGCACTGACGCGCCATGCGGCTCGACAAGTGGCTCTGGCATGCGCGCTTCTTCAAGACCCGCACGCTGGCCGCCCGCTACGTCGAGAAGTCGCGCTGCCGTATCGATGGGCGAGCGGTCGAGAAGCCGCACGCGGCCGTCGCTCCCGGCATGGTGCTCACCTTCGCACTGGGTCCCCGCGTGAAGGTCGTGCGCATCGTGGCGCTCGGGGAACGGCGCGGTCCGGCGCCGGAAGCCCGTACGTTGTATGAGGAGATCGACTCACCCTGAATCGTCCGCCGCCATCGCCAGCCTTGCGTCGCCGGGGCTCGCGCGTTAAGCAGCCGCCGCTCGTTCCTGGAGCCTATATGACCTATGTCGTTACGGAAGCTTGCATCAAGTGCAAGTACATGGATTGCGTTGAAGTCTGCCCCGTGGATTGCTTCTACGAGGGCGAGAACATGCTGGTCATCAATCCAGACGAATGCATCGACTGCGGTGTTTGCGAACCCGAATGCCCGCCCAATGCCATCCTGCCCGACACCGAAAAGGGTCTGGAGAAGTGGCTCGAGCTGAACCGCAGCCTGTCGGTTACGTGGCCGAACATCACCCGCAAGGGCGATGCGCCCGCCGACGCGGAGCAGTTCAAGGACGAAAAGGACAAGTTCGAGAAGTACTTTAGCGACAAGCCGGCGGCTCGCTAGATCTCGGCTCCAGCAAGTACTTTATTGTACCTTTTGCAATAGTCATGCAGTTTCTGCATGGCAAGACCGTTGCTGAAATGCAACATAAAGCGCGACTCTGCGCTCATTTTCTGTTATGACAATCCCGCTGGAAGCGGGTCCGGAGTCCGGTCCGCCGCTGGCTCGGTGTCCGTATCGGTATCCGAAAGAAACTTACCGATGCTTGGGACGCCGGGCCGAATACGCAGGGGAGCGTATGCGGTGGGTCGCGGTATCGCAGAAAGCGGGGCTGTTGTGAAGGGACTAGACGATATGGCCAAGCCGAAGAAGGCGCCCGCCAAGGCGAAGGAATTCGCCTTCGAGAAGGGCGATTTCGTGGTGTACCCGACGCATGGCGTCGGCCGCGTGATTGATATCGAGGCGAAAGAGATCGCAGGTCACAAGCTCGACCTGTTCGTCATCTCGTTCGAGCAGGAGCGCATGATGCTGCGCGTTCCGGTGGCCAAGGCGAAGATTTCCGGCCT
>CAIYWM010000161.1 GCA_903929895.1 uncultured Alphaproteobacteria bacterium | reverse complement strand
GGCCAGCCGCGTGTTCACGATGGTCGGGCTGGCGCCGATCAGGTCCTGCAGCTCGCGGAAGCGGCGGGGCTGCTCGCGCAGTTCCCAGACGATGCGCAGGGTCCATCGCCGGCCCAGCAGGTCGAGCAGCGCCATGATCGGGCGGCCGGTCGTCGAGCCGCGCACCCTCTTCACCATCTATTACACTCCGTTACTACAATTTCTGTAGCGAATCGCATCGCTCGTTGCTACTGAATATGTAGCAAGCCCGATGGAGACCCGCCATGCCCCGCATCGCTCCCGCCGAAGAGCCTTATCCGACAGAGATCGCGACCGCCCTGGCGCGCACCATGCCGCCGGGCGTGGCGCCGCTGGTCCTGTTCCGGACAATGGCGCGCAACCCGCGCGTCTTCGGGAAGATGTTCGCCGGCGGCCTGCTCGACAAAGGCGCCCTCTCGCTGCGCCAGCGCGAGGTCGTGATCGACCGCACGACGGCACGGCTCGGGGCCGAGTATGAATGGGGCGTCCACATCGCCTTCTTCGCCGAAAAGGTCGGCTTCGACGCGGAGAGGATCGCGGCCACCGTTCACGGCCCGGCCTATGCGTCCTGCTGGTCGGCCGACGAGCAAGCGCTGCTGGCCGCCGTCGACGATCTGGTCGACCGCCGTACCATCGGTGACGAAACCTGGGCTCGGCTCGCCGCCCATTTCGACGAGGCGCAGATAATCGAAGTGATCGCGCTTGCGGGCTACTATCACACGATCAGCTTCCTCTGCCGCGCCCTCGACCTGCCGCTCGAAGCCTATGCCGCGCGCTTCCCGGACGGGCATCGTCAGGGAGCACAAACGAAACAAACGAAATAAACGAATCTAACGAAGCGAGAGTCGCACCCCAGAATAGGGTATCCTGGTACCGTTGACGGGTCGATGTTGCCCGCCGGTGCCTGCAAAAACCCATTCGACAGCCTGCTAGCGCTTGGCCTTCGTGAGGCGGTCGACCCCGAGGATCAGCAGCCCGAAGACGAGACCCCAGAAGGCCGAGCCGACGCCCATCAGGGTGACGCCCGAGACGGTGACGGCCAGCGTACCCGCCGCCGCGAGACGGTCCTGCTCGCCGGCCAGCGCGATGCCCAGCGCACCGGCCATCGAGCCCAGCAACGCCGTACCGGCGACGGTGGCCAGCAATGCCGGCGGCAGCGCGCCGAACAGGCCGACCAGCGAGGCGCCGAACAGGGCGATCAGGCCCCAGAACAGGGCATAGAACGGCCCCGTCTTCCAGCGTTGTGCCGGATCGGGGTGCGCGTCGGGGCCGGTGCACAGCGCGGCCGAGATCGCGGCGAGATTGGACGTGTGGGCGCCGAGGAACGCCGTGCCGAGCGACGCCGCGCCCGTCACGGCGAGGATGGGCTGCGTCGGCGGCTGATAGCCCGAGCCGCGCAGCACCGCGAAGCCCGGCAGGTTCTGCGACGCCATGGTCACGAGATAGAGCGGCACGCCGAGACCGACGAGCGTGGCCACGTCCCACGCGGGCGCGGTGACGACCAGGGTCGAGAGGCCGAGCGACGGCAGCGGCTTCACGAGACCGAGCGACCAGGCGAGCAGCGCGCCGCCGACCAGCACGATCAGCGAGGCAAGGGCCGGAAAGAAGAGGCGCGCCACCAGGAACAGAGCGATCAACGGCAGGACCAGCAGCGGCGCGGAGGGCACATGCTCGACCATCGCCATGACGAGCCGCAGCAGGATGCCGGCCAGCATGGCCGCGGCAATGCTGGGCGGGATCTTCCCGATCAGCCGGCCGAGCGGCTTCACCGCGGCGGTCAGCAGGATCAGGAGCGCCGCCAGCACGAACGCGCCGACCGCCGCCGCGAAGCTCGGCACGCCGGAGGTCGAGGCGATCAGCGCGGCGCCCGGCGTCGACCAGGCGGTGATGATCGGCATGCGGTAACGCACGCTGAGGATCAGCGCGCTCGCTGCCGTGGCGAGGCCGAGACCCGAGACCCACGAACTCGCCTGATCGGGCGTCGCCCCCACCGCCTGCGCGGCCGCCAGCACCACGGGCAACGTTCCACCCACGCCCGCGATCGTCGCGACCAGCGCGGCGGCCGCGACGGAGATCAGGCCGCCGGTTTTCAAACCCGCGTCATCCCGAGCGCAGCGAGGGACCTTTCGCGACGCCCACCAAAGGTCCCTCGCCTGCGGCTCAGGATGACAGACTTCATCGAGCGATCGCCGTGCGCCAAATCAAGCATTCGCCCGCTCGACCATCGCCTGCAGCAGGATCTGCGCACCGGCGCCGACGTCGCTCTTGCTGGCGTCCTCGATCTCGTTGTGGCTGACGCCATCCTTGCAAGGCACGAACACCATCGCCGTCGGCGCGACGCGGCTGACATAGCAGGCGTCGTGGCCGGCGCCGCTCACGATGTCCATGTGCGGATAGCCCGCCTGCTCGGCGCCGCGACGCACCGCCTCGACCAGCTCCTTCGCGAAAGGCGACGGCGGGAAGTACCAGATCTGCTCGACCGTCACCTCGAGGCGATGGCGCCTGGCAATGTCGGCCACGGCAGCGCGCATCTCGGCGTCCATCTTCGTCAGTTCGGCATCGTCCGGGTGACGGAAGTCGACCGTCATGAACACGCGCCCGGGGATGGTGTTGCGCGACTGCGGCTGGCTCTCGATCACGCCGATGGTCGAGCGGCCGTTCGGCCGGTTGCCGATGGCACGCGCGGCAACGATCAGTTCCGCCGCCCCGACCAGCGCGTCGCGGCGGCCTTCCATGGGCGTCGTACCGGCATGGCTCTCCATGCCCGTCCAGTTGATCTCGTACCAACGCTGGCCCTGCGCGCCCGTGACCACGCCGATTGTCTTCTTCTCGCGCTCCAGGATCGGACCCTGCTCGATATGTGCTTCGAAGAAAGCGGCGATCGGCCGGCCGCCGACCGGCTCCTTGCCGTCATAGCCGATCTGCTTCAGCGCCTCGCCGAAGCTCACACCGTCGCGATCCTTGATCGACAGCGCATGCCCCAGCGTGAAAGCGCCGCCGAACACGCCCGACGCCACCATGGCCGGCGCGAAGCGGCAGCCTTCCTCGTTGGTCCAGACCGCGACCTCGATCGGCGCCTCGGTGACGTAGTTCGAATCGTGAAGCACGCGCAGCACTTCGAGCCCTGCCATCACCCCATAGGCGCCGTCGAACTTGCCGCCGGTCGGCTGGGTGTCGAGATGGGAGCCGGTCATGATCGGCGGCTTCGCCGGATCGCGACCCTCGCGTCGGGCAAAGACGTTGCCCAGCTGGTCGACCTTGATGGTGCAGCCCGCCTCCTTCGCCCAGCGCACGAACAGATCGCGGCCTTGCCGGTCGAGGTCGGTGAGCGCGATGCGACAGACGCCGCCCTTCTCCGTCCCGCCGATCTTGCCCAGTTCCATCAGGCTCGACCACAGCCGGTCGGGATCTACGCGGAGATTGGGGCGTTCGCTGGCATTCATTGGCTGTGGACTCCGGATCGAGACAAGCTGCGACCATAGCAAATGCCAGCCAGCGAAACGAAGTGCTTGAGCAGGTGTGCGTCGTTCTGCATGGGTGAGGTTCAGGAGGACTTTCATCGCATGCTTCCGCTGTCCGACACGCTCGTTCTCGACCTGACGCAGGTCATCGCCGGTCCAACGGCCGGCCAGATGCTGGGCGACATGGGTGCCGACGTGATCAAGGTCGAGCCGCTGAACGGCGAGCATTTCCGGCCGCATTTCGGCGGCGCCTGGGTGCCGTCGATGAACCGCAACAAGCGCGGCCTGGCGATCGACCTGCGCAGCGAGGGCGGCAAGGACGTGCTGATGCGTCTGGTCAAGAAGGCCGATGTGTTCATGGAGGCCTTCACGCCGGGCGTGATCGACAAGCTGGGGTTCGGCTGGGATGTCGTCTCGAAGGTCAATCCGCAGACCGTCTACGCCTCGATCTCGGGCTACGGCCAGACCGGCCCCTACTCGCCGCGCGCCGGTTACGATCCCTGCATCCAGGCCGAGATCGGCCTGATGGATGCGACCGGCCCCTACCAGGGCGAGATGTGCCGCGTCGGCACGGCGCCGATCGACTATTCGACCGGTCTCGCCTGCGCCGGCGGCATCGCCTTCGCGCTGCTGCACCGGATCAAGACCGGCAAGGGCCAGCGGCTCGACCTGTCGCTCTTCGACGTCGGCATGCACATGATGAGTCACTGGATCACAAACCATGGTCTCACCGGCGAGAATCCCGAGCGCATGGGCACGTCGAACACGATCCTCTGCCCGCTGCGTGTCTTCCCGACGAAGACGCAGCCGGTGTTCGTGGCCGGCACCAACGACGCCTTCTGGCGCCTGCTCTGCACGGCGCTCGGCCGGAAGGACTGGCTCGACGACGAGCGCTTCAAGACCAATGCCGGCCGCGTCGCCCATCGGGCCCTCCTCGAAGGGATGATCGAGGACTATTTCCTGCAGTACACCGCCGACGAGCTGCTCGAGCGGCTGATCCCCGCCGGCATGCCCTGCTCCGCCGCCTACAAGGTGAGCGACGTGATGGCGAGCGAGCATGCCAAGGCGCGCGGCAGCGTGCTGGAGATCGACTATCCCGGCATCGGCCCGGTGAAGTCGGCCGCCAACCCGATCAAGCTCTCGTCCGCCCCGGTCGAGACGCGGCAGAAGTCGCCCGGTATCGGCGAGCACACGGTCGAGATCATGCGCGAGGTGGGCTATAGCGATGACGAGATCGCCGCCCTCAAGTCGGCGAAGGCCATCGCGACGACCTGAGGTCCTACCGTGAAAATCGTCTATTCCGAGAAGCACGCCCAGCACGACCCGCAGCACTTCGTGGTGCGGGGCACCAAGCTGCGCAGCGCCGAGCAGCCCGAACGCGCCACCCGCCTGCTGGCTGCCGCCACGGAAGCGGGCCATACGATCCTGCCGCCGAAATCATATGGCCCGGCGCCGGCCGCCACCGTGCATACGCCGGACTATCTCGACTTCCTGCAGATCGCCGCGCGCGAATGGGCGAAGCTGCCGGGTGCGGGGCCGGAAGTGGTGCCCAATGTCCATCCGGCACGCGCCCATGCCTCCTACCCGAAGGCCCTGGCCGGCCGCGCCGGCTGGCATCAGGTCGACACCGGCTGCCCGATCGGGCCGCACACCTGGGACGCAGCTCTCGCCGCCACCGAGGTCGCCGCCACGGTGGCCGACATGGTGCTGGCGGGTGAAAATCACGCCTACGCGCTCTGCCGGCCGCCGGGCCATCATGCCTATGCCGACATGGCGGGCGGCTTCTGCTTTTTGAACAACACCGCCGTGGCCGCACAACGCCTGCGGGCCGCACACCAGCGCGTGGCGATCCTCGATGTCGACGTGCATCACGGCAACGGCACGCAGGGGATCT
>CAIYWM010000160.1 GCA_903929895.1 uncultured Alphaproteobacteria bacterium | reverse complement strand
GCGCCTGGCGCACCGAGGCCACGATCGACGGCGGCAAGGACGCCGTGAACATGTAGGAACGCACGGTGACGCGCAGGATGTCGAAGTCGGGATCGTCCGAGACGCAGTAGCCGCCGATGGCGCCCAGGGTCTTGGAGAAGGTGCCGACGATGAAATGGCAGTCGTCGATCACGCCGGTCGATTCGCAGAGGCCGCGGCCGTTGTCGCCCAGCGCGCCCAGCGAATGGGCCTCGTCGACGATCACATAGGCGCCGTACTTCTTGCAGACGTCGATGAACTCACGCAGCGGCGCGCTGTCGCCCAGCATCGAATAGATGCCTTCCAGCACGACCACGCGGTTGCCCGGACGGTCGCCCAGCCGGCGCAGGCGTGCATCCAGGCTGGAGGGATCGTTGTGCTTGAAGCGCACGACCTCGGCCTGCGTCATCTTGCAGGCGTCGTAGATCGAGGCATGGCTGTCGGCGTCGATCAGCAGCTGGTCGCCCTCGCCGGCGAGGGTCGAGATCAGGCCGAGATTGGCCTGGTAGCCGGTCGTGAAGACCATGCAGTGCTTCTTGCCGTAGAACTCGGCGATCTCCTGCTCGAGCGCCACGTGCTCGGTGTAGCTGCCGTTGGCGATGCGCGAGCCGGTCGTGCCGGTGCCCTCCGCACGGATCGCCTCGATGGCGGCCTCCATGCAGCTCGGGTCGAAGGTCAGGCCGAAATAGTTGTTGGTGCCGACCAGCAACGTCTTGCGGCCGTTGATGATCGCTTCGGTCGGCGACAGGACCCGCTCCATGCGGATCTGGAAGGGATCGTATCCTGTCGTCCGAACGTCGCGATAGGCCTCGAGGAGGCCCTCAAAGCGATCGAACAGACCCATGGCTAACGCCGGGCGCAGAGCTTCTGGATCGTGTCCGCGAGCTGGTCGACGGTATGGATCTCGGCCACGACGTTCATGGGAATCGAGATGTCGAAATGGTCCTCGAGCTCCATCACCATGTCCATGATGGCGAGCGAGTCGATGGTCAGGTCCTTGGCGATCACCGTGTCGCCCGTGATCGGGCGCTCGCCGGTCTGGAACGGCACGAGGTGACGACAGATTTCACGAATGACTTCACCACGCGACTGGCCGCTGACGCGGGCGCGTTCGAGGGTATCGGTCATGCCGTCGGTTTCGACGATCATTTGATGGGCAGTGCGCAAAACGCTCTCCAGCGCCCGGGGGTGGGCGGTCACCTTGTGCCAGAAACAGTGATTCCGAGTGAAATGACAAATTGTTACGCCGTGTTTCACGCGTCCTATAGCCAGTGCTTCGCGCGATACCACAAGATCGTGTCCCGGAAGCCGGTCGTGAGGTCGTAACGGGGCTGGAAGCCGATCGCTGCGGCCAGCCGCCGGTCAGGGGCCGACCAGTCGGGGTGGAAGATCTCGTTGACCTTCCCCCGGGTCAGGATCTGGGCGCCGGCCCCCAGCGCCTGCCGCAGCTCGTTCCACCGGGCGATACCGGCCATGACGCCCCGGGGCACGGCGAGCCGCCACGGCCGCCGCCCCAGCGCCTCGCCCGCCGCCGCGGCCATGTCGCCATAGGTGTAGGTCCGTCCGTCGTCGATTTCGTAGATCGAATTCGGGGGTGGCCGCTCGACGCTCATGGTCAGCGCCTCAGCCAGGTCCGAAACATGGATGAGCGACAGGCGCGCCGCCGGCAGGCGTGGCTGGGGCGCAATACCCGAGTTAATCGCTCGGAAATAGGCCAGCGTTTCGCGGTCACCGGGCCCATAAACCGCCGGCGCCCGGACGATCGTCCAGGGGCCACTGCGGTTGGCGACGACTGCCTCTCCCGCGCGCTTGCTCGCTCCGTAGGCAGAAAGTTGCGGCTCGCGGGCGGCCAACGACGAGAGCAGGACCATGTGGGCGTCCGGGGCAAGCGCCGACAGGAGCGCCGCACTGTCCCGGTTGACCGGCAGGAAGTCCCGGTCGGCCTTCGCCTTGATCAGCCCTGCGGCGTGGACCACCGCATCCGCCCCGTCGACCAGCTGGCGCAGGGCGGATTCTGAGGAGAGATCACCCAGGACGAGGTCGGCATCGACGCCGGCCAGCGACGGCAAAGGGGACCAGCGCCGAACCAGCAGACGCAGACGCCAGCCGCGTCGCGCGAGCGCTGCCACGAGATGGGGTCCGACGAAGCCGGTGGCCCCGGTGACGGCGACCAGCTTGCCCATGGCGAGCGGTCAGGCCGCTTCGGGCTTCGGCGCGTAGTGGCCGGCGAGGTAGTTGGCCTTGGTCCGGGCGCGCGACAGCTTGCCGGACGAGGTGGTCGGCAGGCCCATGGTCGGCGGCACCAGCGCCACGTCGCAATCAACGGCGATCGCCTCGCGCACCGCGCCCGCCACGTCGCGCGCCAGCGACGCGCGCGCCTCGTCGCCCGACACGCGCGCCAGCACGGCCACGACCACACGCTCGCCTTCGCCGGTATCGATCGAGAAGGCCGCCGCATCGCCGTTCTTCACGACGCGCTTGGCCTCGACTGCCCATTCGATGTCCTGCGGCCAGACGTTGCGGCCGTTGACGATGATCAGGTCCTTGGCGCGGCCGGTGACGACGATCTCGCCGTCCAGCATGTAGCCGAGGTCGCCGGTATCGAGCCAACCGTCCACCAGGACCTCGCGGCTGGCCTCGGGTTCGCCGAAGTAGCCCGGCATGATGCTGGGGCCGGACACGAAGATGCGGCCTACTTCGCGATCGGCCAGCACGGCGCCGTCGGGGCCGCGCACTTCGAGGCGATGGCCCGGCAGCACGCGGCCGCAGATCACGAAGCGGCGTGCGCGCTGATGATCGCCTGGATCCGCTGCCGGCACCGCGCGCTGTGTCTCGGCCAGCGCCGTGCGATCCACGGTATCGGTGCGCACCGCGGTGTCGTGCGGGCAGAAGGTGATGGCGAGGCAGACCTCGGCCATGCCGTAGCTCGGGATGAAGGCGGTCCTGTCGAAGCCGTACGGCTCGAACGTCGCCGCGAAGCGCTCCAGCACGTCGGCCCGTACCATGTCGCCGCCGATTCCGGCATGCCGCCAGCAACGCAGATCGAGATCGGGCGGCACCTGGGCCGCACCGCGCCGCACGGCGAGGTCGTAGCCGAAGCTCGGACTGTAGGAAATGGTGCTGCGGTTGCGCGAGATCAGGTTCAGCCACTGCATCGGCCGGCGGGCGAAGTCGCGCGGCGTCAGGTAGTCGATCGAGAGCTGGCTGGCCAGAGGCCCCATCAGGAAGCCGATCAGGCCCATGTCGTGATAGAGCGGCAGCCAGCTTATGGCGCGATCGCCTTCGACGACGCCGAGGCCGGCCGGGCCGACCATGCCGGCGAGATTGGCCATCAGGGCGCGCTGGGTGATCTGCACGCCGTGCGGATGACGCGTGCTGCCCGACGAAAACTGGATGTAGCAGAGCTCGTCGGCGCCGAGCGGCCGCAGATCGACCGGCTTCTCGGGCAGCGTGTGGATGGCGTCCATGCCGCCATGGAGGCGAATGGCGGGAAATTCCCGCGCCGCGTCGGCCAGATAGCCTGCGAGATCGTCGAGGCCGACCGCAGCGACCGCCCCGGAGGCGGCAAACTGGCGGCGAAGCTGGTCGAGGTAGGCGTCCTTGCCGCCAATGCCGACCGGAATGGAGACCGGCACGGGCAGCAGGCCGGCATACTGGGCCCCGAAGAAGGAGTCGAAGAAACCCGGCCAGGTGTCGGCTGTGATCAGGATGCGTTCGCCGCGCGCAAACCCGGCGCCGATCAGTTTGCGGGCGACCACATGCGCCCGGTCGCGGACCTCGCGCCACGGCAAGGCCGAGAGCTGCTCACCCTTGGCATTATAAAAGGTCACCCCCGTCTCGCCCTTCGCCGCATAGTCGAGCATCGCGGGCACGGAGGTGAAGCCGGCGCGATGAAGGGGCAGCGTGGATTGGCGGGTCGGCAGCAGTTTCATCGGAAGGCGGGTCTCCTAGCAGAGGGGTCGGGGCCCCTCAAGACGGCCGCCGCCGGCCGGCTACCCCAAGTTGACACACCCGGACCCCGGTAAGATAGTGCCCGCCCCTCGCCAAACCCCGGAGTTTCCATCCCGGAATCGTCGGATCGGCGGGGGTTTTTGGTTTTTGAGGGAGGCTCGCTGTGATTACGGCTGTGATGCCGACGTACGGTCGCAAGGACGTCGTGTTCGAACGCGGAGAGGGTAACTATCTCTACGCGGTGGACGGCCGACGTTACCTGGACTTCACGTCCGGTATCGCCGTGAACGCGCTGGGTCACTGCCATCCCTACCTGGTCAAGGCGCTGACCGAGCAGGGCTCCCGGCTCTGGCACACGTCGAACCTGTTCCGGGTCGGCAACGGCGAGAAGCTGGCGAAGCGGCTGGTCGAAAATTCGTTCGCCGACACGATGTTCTTCTGCAACTCCGGCGCGGAAGCCATCGAGGGCGGCATCAAGCTGATCCGCAAGTATCAGTACATGAACGGCCAGCCCAAGCGGTACAAGATCATCTGCTTCCAGGCAGCCTTCCACGGCCGCCTGCTGAACGCGCTCGCCGCCACCGGCAACGAGAAGTACCTCGAAGGCTTCGGCCCGCCGGCCCCCGGCTATCGCCATGCGCCGCTGAACAACACCAACGTCGTCCGCGACATGATCGACGACGAGACCGCCGGCATCCTGGTCGAGCCGATCCAGGGCGAAGGCGGCATTCGTGCGACGACCGTGCAGTTCCTGAAGGACCTGCGCGCCATCTGCGACGAGTTCGGCCTGCTGCTGTTCTACGATGAAATCCACACGGGTTTCGGCCGCACCGGCAAGCTGTGGGGCTACGACTGGTCGGGCGTGAAGCCCGATGTCGCCGCGATCGCCAAGGGCATGGGCGGCGGCTTCCCGATCGGCGCCTTCATGGCGACCGAGAAGGCGGCGGTCGGCATGGTCCCCGGCACGCACGGCTCGACCTATGGCGGCAATCCGCTGGCCACCGGCGTCGCCAATGCCGTGCTCGACGTCCTGCTGGCGCCCGGCTTCATCGAGGACGTGCGCGAGAAGGGCGAGTACCTGAAGGGCAAGCTCGAGGAACTCTGCCAGAAGCATCCCACGGTGTTCGTCGAGCAGCGCGGCATGGGTTTCCTGCAGGGCATTCAGTGCGCCCCGTCGGTGCCGGTGGGCGACATGGTCAACAAGTTGCAGTCGCTGGGACTCCTGGTCCCGCCGGCCGGCGAGAACGTGGTCCGCATCTTCCCGGCCCTGATCGCCGACAAGGCGGCGCTGGACGAGGGTATCGCGATTCTCGGGCAGGCAGCGGAGTCCTTCGAGGCGGCGTCCAAGGCCGCCGAGTAGGCGCCATGGCAACGCCCAAGCATTTCCTCGACCTCGACCAGGTCGATCCCGGGACGCTTCGCCAGATCCTCGATCACGGCAAGGCGATGAAAAAGGCGCGGACCAGCGGCGGGCACGACCAGCCGCTGGCCGGCAAGACTCTCGCCATGATCTTCGAAAAGCCCTCGACACGCACCCGCGTGTCGTTCGAGGTCGGCATGCGCGAACTCGGTGGCCAGACGATCATGCTCGGCCGTACCGATACGCAGCTCGGCCGCGGCGAGACCATCGCCGACACCGCGCGCGTGCTCAGCCGCTACGTCGACATCATCATGATGCGCACCACCGTCGAGGAGAAGCTCCTCGAGATGGCGAAGTACGCGACCGTGCCGGTGATCAACGGACTCACCGACAAGACCCATCCGTGCCAGCTGATGGCCGACGTCATGACCTACGAGGAGCATCGCGGTCCCATCCGGGGCAAGTCGGTGGTCTGGTCGGGCGACGGCAACAACATGGCGACGTCCTGGATCCATGCCGCGGTCCAGTTCGACTTCGAGCTGCGCATCGCCTGCCCGCCGGAGCTGACGCCGCCGGCCGATGTCGTCCAGTGGGCCGAGAAGTCCAAGGGCCGCATCTCGATCGGCCACGACCCCGGGTCGATGGTGAAGGATGCCGACTGCGTCGTCACCGACACCTGGGTATCGATGGGCGACGAGGATCCCGACAGCCCGAGCGCCGCACGACGACACAATCTGCTGCGCGCCTATCAGGTCGACGAGCGCCTGATGAAGCAGGCCAAGAAGGACGCGATCTTCATGCACTGCCTGCCCGCGCATCGCGGCGAGGAAGTGACCGCCGAGGTGATCGACGGTCCGCAGTCGGTCGTGTTCGACGAGGCCGAGAACCGCCTGCACGCCCAGAAGAGCATCCTGGCCTGGTGCCTGTCTTGAACTCGCCATCGGGAGGACCTCCTTCCGATGACTGGGACCGCGTCCTTCCTTTCCAGCTGGACGCGCTGGGTGTGCGCGGCCGGCTGGTCCGGCTGGGTCCCGCCCTCGACGAGGTGATCGAGCGCCACGGCTATCCGCTCGCCGTGGCGCGGCCGCTGGCCGAGTCGATGGTGCTGTGCGCCACACTGGCCACCTCGCTGAAATACGACGGCATCTTCACTCTGCAGCTCACGGGCGACGGACCGATCCGCCTGCTGGTCACCGATCTCACCAGCGACGGCGCGCTGCGCGGCTACGCGCAATTCGATTCCTGGAAGCTCGCCATCGCGCTGGGCAGCGGCAACGAGGATGTTCCGGCCGGCTACATCCCGAAGCTGTTCGGCCAGGGCCGCCTTACCTTCACCGTCGACCAGGGCCAGTACACGGAGCGCTATCAGGGCGTCGTGCCACTCGAGGGCCCGACCCTGGCCGACTGCGCCCATACCTACTTCCGCCAGTCCGAACAGCTGCCGACCGGCATCAAGATCACAGCGCGTCGCAGCGAGACGGGCGGTCAACATCACTGGCATGCCGCTTCGCTGATGGTGCAGCAGATGCCCGAGTTCGACGCTGGCCGCATGGGCGTCGATGCCGAGCAGCGCGAGGACGACTGGCGCAAGGCCGTGATCCTGATGGCCTCGGCCACCGAGAAGGAAATGCTGGATCCGGCGCTGCCCGGTACCACCCTGCTCCACCGCCTGTTCCATCAGGAGGGTCCCAGGGTCTTCGACCGGCGGGCCTTCGAGGCGCGCTGCCGCTGCAGCCGCGAGCGCATCGACAACGTGCTGCGCTCGATCCGGCGCGAGGAACTCGTCGACCTGCGCGACAAGACCGGCCGCGTCTCGGTGAAATGCGAATTCTGCTCCACCGAATACACCTACGACGACAGCGACCTCGACAGCGTCTATGCGCCAGCCCCCGAGGAACCCGATCAGTCGAAGAGCGTCTTGTCGTAGAACACCGACCACTTGACGTCGGCATAATCGAGAACCGGACCGCAGCGTGTGAAGCCGGAACGTTCATAAACTTTCCAGGCCGCGTAGTGACGGTCGCCGGTCTCCAGCACCAGACGCTTCAGCCCCTCGGCCCGCGCCATCGCCTCGATGCGCGCCACGATCTGCTCGCCGATCCTTTGGCCGCGATGGCTCGGCCGCGTGTACATACGCTTCACCTCGCCGATGCCGCCCTCGTGCCGCTTCAGTGCCCCGCAGGCCACGGCCGCGCCGCCGTCGCGGGCGACGAAGACCGTGGTGTCGGCATCCGCCATCTGCTCGACGGTCAAATGGTGGCAGTGCTCGGGCGGCGTCAGTTCAAGCAGGACGGCGTTCAGTTCGGCGACGAGCGTGCGGACTTCGTCCTGTAGCGGCGTTTCAACGGCGATCGTGAAGGACATGGAAGCTCGGCTCCATCTCTTCGGACGACCATCAGCCGTGCGGTACCAGGATCTGCCGCACGGTCGCGACATCCTGCAGGCGGTCGAAACCCTCGTTCAGCTGGTCGAACCCGATGCGCTGGCTGACCATGCGGTCGACCGGCAGCTTGCCCTGCTGGTAGAGCGCGATGAAGCGCGGGATGTCGCGCACCGGCACGCAGCTCCCCATGTAGGAGCCCTTGATCGTCTTCTCCTCGCTGACGAGGGCGCTCTGCTTGAATGCGAAGTCGGCGGCGATCGGCGACAGGCCCGCGGTCACCGTCGTGCCGCCCCAGCGCGTGACGAGATAGGCCGTCTCCATCGCCTTGATGGTGCCGGCGAGATCGAAGGCATAGTCGACACCGCCGTTGGTGAGATCGCGCACCTGCGTGACATGGTCGACGTCCTTGGCGTTCACCGTGTCCGTCGCGCCGAGCTGACGGGCAAGACCGAGCTTCTCGTCGGAGAGATCGATGGCCACGATGCGACCCGCGCCCGCGAGCACCGCACCCATGAGACCGCTGAGGCCCACGCCGCCCAGGCCGACGATGGCCACCGAACTGCCCGGCTCGATCTTGCCGGTGTTCACGACCGCGCCGACGCCCGTGACGACGGCGCAACCGAACAACGCCGCCACGTCGAGCGGCAGGCTGCGGTCGATGACCACGATCGAGCCGCGATCGACCACGGCATATTCGGCGTAGCAGGAAACGCCGGAGTGATGGTTCACCGGCTTGCCGTCCATGTGGAGGCGATGATGGCCGGAGAGGAGCTGGCCGGCGGCACGCGGGCTGATCGAGCGCTCGCAGATATAGGGACGGCCTTCGAGGCAGCGCCGGCAGCGGCCGCAGCTCACGTTGAAGGTGAAGCAGACATGGTCGCCGACCTTCACGTCGTGCACGCCCGCGCCCACTTCGACGATCTCGCCCGAGCCTTCATGACCGAGAACGATCGGCACAGGGCGGGGCCGGTCGCCGTTGATCAGCGACAGGTCGGAGTGGCAGAGACCGCCGCCGCCCACCTTGACCAGGACCTCGCCCTCGCCCGGCGGATCGAGATCGACCTCGACGACATGGATGGGCTTGGACTTCGCGAACGGGCGGGGCGCACCGCAGACCGTGAGAACGCCGGCTTTCATTTTCATCAGGCTATTCCTCCATCGACCCGGACCAGCGATCCGGTGGTGAAACTCGATTTGCTCGACGCGAGATAGAGGGCCGCCGTCACGATCTCCTCCGGCTGGCCGCTGCGCTTCAGGGCCGCCGTCGGGTTGGCCTTGTGCTCCTCCGGCCAGGCCTTGGACACGTCGGTCAGGAAGCGGCCCGGCGAGATCGTGTTCACCCTCACCTTCGGCCCGTACTCGAAGGCGAAGGCCTCGGTGAGCGCGTTGAGTGCCGCCTTGGCGCCGGCATAGGGTGCGATCTGCGGTCGCGGGCGCAGCGCGCCGGCGCTCGAGACGTTGATGATCGAACCGCCCTCGCCCGCCGCCATCCGGCTGCCGACCAGCGACATCAGACGGAAGGGCGCCTTGAAGTTCAGCGACACGATTCGGTCGAAGAGCTGTTCGGAAGTCTCCAGCGACGAGGGGGCGAGCGGCGAGGAACCGGCATTGTTCACCAGGATATCGATCTTTCCGAAGGCCGCGTAGGCTGCCTCCACCAGGCCGTCGAGTTCCGGCCAGTTGGCGACGTTGCAGGCATAAGTTGCCGCCTTGCGCCCCATCGCCCGGACCTCGGCCGCGACCTTGTCGCAGGTCTCCAGCTTGCGGCTGGTGATGAAGACGTCGGCACCATGGTCGGCGAACGCCATCACCATCTGGTAACCCAGCCCGCGGCTGCCGCCGGTGACGAGGGCAACCTTGCCCGTGAGATCGAAGTGGTTGGTCATGATGAAGGGCCCAGTCAAAAAAGGATCATGAGAGGAGCATAGCGCGAGTTCCTTGCTTAGTGGCATGTCACTTGCTTAGTCTGTCTTCGGAGCGAAACAGCAGGCCGTCATGAGCATCCACGTCGCGCTGCATCATCGGACGACCTATCGGTACGACCGGCCCATCGAACTGGGGCCGCAGAACGTGCGTCTGCGTCCGGCCCCCCACAGCCGGACGCCCGTCCTTTCCTATTCGCTGAAGGTCACCCCGGCCCAGCATTTCATCAACTGGCAGCAGGATCCGCAGGGAAACCACCTGGCCCGGCTGGTCTTCCCCGAGAAGACCGACCTGTTCGATGTCACGGTCGACCTGGTGGCCGACATGTCGGTCATCAACCCGTTCGACTTCTTCCTGGAGCCGTCGGCCGAGACCTGGCCTTTTGCCTACGACGCCTCGCTGGCCGAGGAGATCGCGCCTTTCCGCAAGCTGGAACCGCTGGGGCCGAGACTCTCGGCCTGGCTCGCCTCGGTCGACCGCAAGGAACAGCGCACGATCGATTTCGTCGTCGGCCTGAACGCCCGCCTGCAAAGCGAGATCGGCTACATCGTCCGCCTCGAGCCGGGCGTTCAGACCTGCGAGGAGACGCTCGCCCGCGCCAAGGGGTCGTGCCGCGACACCGGCTGGCTGCTGGTCATGATCCTGCGCCACCTGGGGTTCGCCGCGCGGTTCGCCTCGGGGTACCTGATCCAGCTCGTCGCCGACGAGAAGCCGCTCGAGGGTCCGGAAGGACCGACCCACGATTTCACCGATCTCCACGCCTGGTGCGAGGTCTATCTGCCGGGTGCCGGCTGGATCGGGCTCGACCCGACCTCCGGCCTGCTGACCGGCGAAGGTCACATCCCGCTCGCCTGCACGCCCGAGCCGTCGAGCGCGGCCCCGATCGAGGGCGCGATCGAGAAGGCCGAGGTCGAATTCGAGCACGCCATGTCCGTGACGCGCGTGCGCGAGACGCCGCGCACCACCAAGCCCTACACCGAGGAGCAATGGGCTACCCTGCTCAAGGTCGGCGAGGCGATCGAGCGCGACATCGGCAAGCATGACGTGCGCCTCACCATGGGCGGCGAGCCGACCTTCGTGTCGGTCGACGACATGGACGGACCTGAATGGAACACGCTGGCGCTGGGCCCGGAGAAGCGGCGGCTGGCGGGCGTGCTGTTCCGCAAGCTCGCGAACCGCTTCGCAGCCGGGCCGCTGCTGCATTTTGGCCAGGGCAAATGGTATCCCGGCGAGCAGCTGCCGCGCTGGGCCCTCGGCTGCTACTGGCGCAAGGACGGCGAGCCGATCTGGCGCAATCCGCAGCTCTATGCGCTGGAGTCAAAGCCGGTCGGCGCCACCGTCGAGGCCGCGCACCGCTTCGCGCTCGCCTTTGCGCAACGCCTCCAACTCGATCCCGACTATCTTTTCCCGGCCTACGAGGACACCTGGTACTACCTGTGGCGCGAACGGCGCCTGCCGAGCAACGTCGTGGTCGACGAAGCCAAGGTGAAGGATCCGCTGGAGCGCGAGCGTCTGGCCCGCGTCTTCGAAAAGGGCCTCGAAAGCTCGGTCGGCTACGTGCTCCCGGTCATTAGGGATTACAATGGGCGCGACCATAACGGGCGCGGCAACGGTCATGGCCCCGGACATGGCCATGCGCCTCGCTGGAAGAGCGGTCCGTGGTTCCTGCGCTCCGAGAAGTGCTACCTGATCCCCGGCGATTCGCCGATCGGCTACCGCCTGCCGCTCGATTCTCTGCCCTGGGCGGCGCCCGGCGACACCGACATCATCGTCCAGCCCGATCCGATGGCGCCGCATCCCGACCTGCCGCCGCTCGACGCCTTCCGGCGCGCGCCGGTGCTGCGCCGCCAGGAACCGGGACTCGCGGGCGATAGCGCCGGCGATGCCGAAGCCCGCCGCGAGGCGTGGCGGCGCGCGCTGGCCCCGAACACGGGCCTCGGGCCCACCGTCGGCGCGTCGGCGGCCGGCATCGTGCGCACCGCAATGGCCTTCGAGCCGCGCGATGGTCATCTCCATGTCTTCATGCCGCCGACCGAGCGCATGGAGGATTATCTCGACCTGGTGACGGCGCTCGAGGACACGGCCGAGGAACAGGGCCAGCCGATCTTCATCGAGGGCTACACGCCGCCGGGCGATCCGCGGGTCCTGCACTTCAGCGTCACGCCCGACCCCGGGGTGATCGAGGTCAACATCCATCCCTCCGCGACCTGGACCGAGGTCGTCGAACGCACGGAGATCGTCTACGAGGAGGCGCGCACGACGCGGCTTGGCGCGCAGAAGTTCATGATCGACGGCCGCCATACCGGGACCGGCGGCGGAAACCATGTGGTCCTGGGCGGTCCCTCGGCCGCCGACTCGCCGATCCTGCGACGGCCCGACCTGCTGAAGAGCCTCCTGGGCTACTGGCTGAACCATCCGTCGCTCTCGTATCTCTTCTCCGGCCTGTTCATCGGCCCGACCAGCCAGCACCCGCGCGTCGACGAAGCGCGCAACGATGCGCTGCATGAGCTCGAGATCGCCTTCCGCCAGATCGCGCCCGGACGGCAGACCCCGCCGTGGCTGGTCGACCGCGTGTTCCGCAACCTGCTGGTCGACGCGACCGGCAATGCCCACCGCACCGAGTTCTGCATCGACAAGCTGTTCACGCCCGATTCCGCCGCCGGCCGGCGCGGGCTGCTGGAGCTGCGCGCGTTCGAGATGCCGCCGCACTGGCGCATGAGCGTGGCGCAGCAGGCGCTGCTGCGTGGCCTCGTCTCCATGTTCTGGGAGCGCCCCTACGAGCGGCCGCTCAGCCGCTGGGGCACGCGCCTGCACGACGATTTCATGCTGCCGCATTTCGTGTGGCAGGATTTCAACGACGTACTCTCCGATCTCGGCGAGGCGGGCTACGATTTCTCCCCCGACTGGTTCGCCCCGCATTTCGAATTCCGCTTCCCGAGGCTCGGCGAAGTGGCGCAACGCGGTCTCGAACTCGAACTGCGGCACGCGCTCGAGCCCTGGCATGTGCTGGGCGAGGAGCCGGGCGGCGGCGGCACGGTCCGCTACGTCGATTCCACGGTGGAGCGCCTGCAGGTCAAGGTCGCCGGCCTGAACGACCAGCGCCATGTCATCGCCTGCAACGGCTGGAAGCTGCCGCTGCGTGCCACCGGCACGGCCGGCGAGTACGTCGCGGGCGTGCGTTATCGCGCGTGGGCGGCGGCGAACTCTCTGCACCCGACCATCGGCGTGCACGCGCCCCTCACCTTCGACATCCACGATTCGTGGAGCGGCCGCTCGATCGGCGGCTGCACCTACCACGTGGCCCATCCGGGCGGCCGCAACTACGACCGCATGCCGGTCAACGCCAACGAGGCCGAGGCGCGGCGGCGTGCCCGTTTCTTCGGCATCGGATATACCGGCGGACCGTCGCCGGAACCGCGGCCGCTCGACAATCCGGAGCATCCGCTGACGCTCGACCTGCGGCGGGCCCCGGGCCTATAGTTCGCCCGCCTCACGGGCAGTCAGACCGTTCGTTTCCACATTTGTTTCCGGGCCCATGGAGTCGTTGCGCGGCCTCTCATCCTCGCCGGCGAGCGCGTACGACGAACTGGTCACCGGCCAGAAGTCGATCCGCTATCACTGGCAAGGCATCCTGAGCGTCATCCGCTCGCTGCCCAATGGGCTCGGCGAGCGGGTCGAGAGTGCGCGCCGGCAGCTTGAGGAATCGGGCGCGACCGTCAACCTGCTGGACGATCGCGGCGCGGCCCGCTGGACCTTCGATCCCCTGCCGATGGTCATCGCGCCCGACGAATGGGCCGTCATCGAGGCCGGCCTGATCCAGCGCGCCAAGCTGCTCGACCGGGTACTGGCCGATGTCTACGGCCCGCAGACACTGCTGAAACAGAAGCTGCTGCCGCCGATGCTGGTCCACGCCAACCGGCATTTCCTGCGGCCCGCCCGGGTCACCGACGGCGCGGCGCCGCGACGCTACCTCGGCAACTATGCGGTCGACCTGGTGCGGCTGGGCAGCGGACGCTGGCACGTCCTGGCCGACCATACCGAGCTTCCCGCGGGCGTGGGCTATGCCCTCGAAATGCGCCGCGTACTGGCGCGCAGCCTGCCGGAGGCCTTTCGCTCCATCCCCGTCCGCCATCTCCGGCCCTTCGTCGATCGCTGGCAGGAGTCGCTGCGCTCGATGGCGCCGGCCGCCGTGTCCCAGCCCAACATGGCGGTGCTGACGCCAGGCTCGCTCTCGGCCACCTATTTCGAGCACGTCTATCTGTCGCGCGTGCTGGGCGTCCCGCTGGTCGAAGGCGGCGACATGGTCGCACGCGACGGCCAGGTCTCGATCAAGACACTCGCCGGCCTTCGGCCCGTGCATGTTCTCTTGCGGCGGCTCGACAGCGCCTTCGCCGACCCGCTGGAAATGCGCGCCGATTCCGCGTTGGGCGTCACGGGCCTCGTGGAAGCCACGCGCAACGGCAACATCTCGCTCGCCAATGCGCTGGGATCGGGGGTCGTCGAGACGCCGGCCATCATGCCCTTTCTGGAGCGGCTGAGTGAACACGTGCTGGGCGAGAAGCTGCGGATGCCGTCGCTCGACGTCTGGTGGCTGGGCGAGCCTGCGGCGCTGAGCTTCGCGTTGGCCAATCTCGACCTCATGATCGTGCGCCCCTGCCTCGGCCAGGACCGCGAGCCCATCGTCGTGGGCATGCTCGAACAGGCCGAGCGCGCGGCGCTGGTCGAACGCATCCGCGCCCAGCCCGGCCAGTATGTCGCGCAGTATCCCATGACGCCGTCGCTCACGCCGAAGTGGGACGGGCAGTCCCTGGTGCCGTCCGCCGTCGTGATGCGCGCCTTCGTCGTTGCCGACCACGACACCTATCACGTTCTGCCGGGCGGCCTCGCCCGCGAGCCCGACGGCGACACGGCGCTGCGCTCGCTGGGCCGCCTGCACGGCACCCTGAAGGACGTCTGGGTGCTGGCCGAGGATGCGGCCGACGTACAGTTGCCGACGACGCGGCGCTTCCACCAGCTCGCCGTCGAGCGCGGCACCGCCGACCTGCAAAGCAGG
Source organism: uncultured Alphaproteobacteria bacterium (assembly GCA_903929895.1). Lineage (GTDB taxonomy): Bacteria > Pseudomonadota > Alphaproteobacteria > Reyranellales > Reyranellaceae > Reyranella. The sequence continues at coordinate 2,088 of CAIYWM010000160.1, read as the reverse complement.
GTCGCCGACAATCTCTTCTGGCTCGGCCGCTACATCGAGCGCCTCGACAACGATGCGCGCCTCCTGCGCACGACGGCGGCGCGCGTGGCGCAGGGCGCCGTCGGCCCGCGCGACGCCGTCGAACTCAGGCTGCTCGGCCGGTTGCTCGACGCGGCGAACCTGATGGACCACGCGTCGGCCCTGGCGCCGCCCGAGAGCGCCCTGTTCCAGCAGGGCCTGGCGGGCGTCGCCGCCGACGATCGCGGCCTCGCCACCGTGCTCGACGGCATCCAGCGGCTCACCGCCACCATGCGCGATCGCTTCTCCGTCGACATGACGACGGCCGCCGGCCCGGAGATGGTCGAGGTGCGGAAGCGGCTGCTGGCCGCGCGCGGCAACCTCGATCGGCTGCTCGCCGCCCTCGACGAGATCGTGCGCTTCGTCGCCACGCTGTCGGGTCTGGCGCAGGAAAACATGACGCGCGGCACCGGCTGGCGATTCCTGGATCTCGGCCGACGTATCGAACGCGGGCTGCACGTGCTGACCGGCGCGCTCGGCCCTTTCACCCTCTCGCCGATCGACTGGGACGCCGCGATGCGCCTCGCGCTCGAGCTCTGCGACAGCACCATCACCTACCGCACGCGCTATCTCGGCCAGCTGCAGCCCGCTCCCGTGCTCGACCTCGTCATCCTCGACGACGCCAACCCGCGCGGCCTGGTGTTCCAGCTGCGCACCATCAAGGGCCATCTCGACTATCTCGCGCGCTCCTCGGGGGTCCGCGTCGCCGCACCGCCGGACTCGCTGGAAGTGGATCTGCAAGCCGTCGTTCGCCAGTTCGGCGGCGACGAGCAGGCGTGGCGGCACGAGGGACTGGCTCTCGCCATGCTGCGCGACGTCGCGTCCGACACGGAGCAGCAGCTCGACAAGCTTTCGGAGGCCATCACCCGCGCCTATTTCTCGCATGTGCCGGCGGCCCAGGCCGTCGGCTCCTCGGGCGGAGACTGAGCGTGCATTACCTTCTCTCGCACCGCACGACCTACACCTACGCCAGCACGGTGGATTCGGCGCACCACATCGCGCATCTGCGCGCCCGCGACTTCCGGGGACAGAAGGTCACCGCGATCAGCATCGATACCAGCCCCCTGCCGGCGCTCGCCGTGCAGCATGTCGACCATTTCGGCAACCTCATCGACATCTACCGGATCGACAAGCCGCACACGCGCTTCGACATCGAGGTGCGGGCGGAAGTCGACGTGCGCTTCCCGGATCCGCCGGCTGCCGGCTCCACACCGGCCTGGGAAGACATAAGGACCTCTCTCCTCGGGAATGGATTTCCCAGTCCCGTCGAGGCCAGCGAGTTCATCTACGATTCACCGCTGGTGCCGAGCGTCGAGGCGCTGCGTGCCTACGGCGCGCAGTCCTTCACGGCGGGACGTCCCATCCTGGAAGCGGCACGTGAACTGACCTCGCGTATCAAGGCCGACTTCGAATATCACCCCGGCGCCACCGACATCTCGACACCGCTCGCGGACGTCTTCGCCGGCAAGGCCGGAGTCTGCCAGGATTTCGCCCATGTCCAGATCGCGGCACTGCGCGCCCACGGTCTCGCGGCGGGCTACGTCTCCGGGTATATCCGCACCATCCACTCCCGGGACGAGCTTGCCCTGCGCGGCGCCGATGCGAGCCATGCCTGGGTCGCCGTATGGTGCGGCGAGGCTGCGGGCTGGGTCCATCTCGACCCGACCAACGACCTGGTCGCGCGGGAAGATCACGTCGCCGTGGCCTGGGGCCGCGACTTCTCCGACGTGAGCCCGCTGCGCGGCGTCATCCTGGGCGGCGACTCCCATTCCTACGGCGTCGCCGTGACGTTGGTGCCGACGGACTAAGGCGATTCAAGATCGGATCGAGGCAACCGCAAAATCATGATGGTGCCAAGGTCCGTCGTCTCGACCGAAGCACCGAAGGTGCGGAGTGGAGAGACCTTCTCTCCACCAAAAGCCGGCAAGTCTTCGAGAGAAGGTCTCTCCACTCCGCGCTGCGCGCTCCGGTCGAGACGACGGAGTATTCTCTTGAGCCATCAAGTTAATCAGCTCCCCAGGAACTCCTTCG
>CAIYWM010000159.1 GCA_903929895.1 uncultured Alphaproteobacteria bacterium | reverse complement strand
TGAAAGTTTTTTGGTTCTTTTTTTCAAAAAAGAACATGCTTACTTGCCTTCAAACACGTTTGCCGCCCTGAACGCTGCGATCTCGCTTTCCGAGTATCCGGCATCCCGCAGGATCGCACTGCTGTGCTCGCCCAGATCCGGCGCGCGGTGCGCGGGGATTTTCGCAGCCCCTTCGATGGTGAAGGGGGAGTCCACGGTGAGGTAGGGCGTGCCTTCGATGGGGCGCAGGGCGCCGATGGCGTGGGCCTGGGGGTCGTCGGCGATTTCGTAGGTGGTGCCGATGGGGCCGAAGGTGATGCCGGCGGCGTCCAGCCGGGTGCGCCATTCGGCCAGGGGGGCGGTGGCGAAGGCGTCGTCCAGGATGTCCATCAGGGCGCGGGCGTTGGCGCGGCGGGCCGGGGTGGTGGCGAAGCGGGGGGTCGGCGATCAGGTGGGTAAGGCCCATGGCGGTGGCGAGCGGCGCCCATTGGCGGTCTTCGCTGATGACGGCGATGATGAACCAGCGGCCATCGCCGGCCTGGTACATGTTGCCGAGCGCGTTGGGCGCGTCCTCGCGCTTGGGGCGGGGCGGGATGGTGGCGCCGCAGAGGGCGGCCTGGATGAGGAAGGTGTTGGCCCACATGCCGGCGTTCATCAGGTTGGCGCGCACCTCGCCGCCCTGCCCCGTGCGTTCGCGGCGGTAGAGCGCGGCTGCGATGCCGCCGAAGAGGGCGGATGCGGTGGGGTGGTCGCCCATGCCGGGCACGGAGCGGGCGGGAAGGGCGGAGTGGTCGGCGCGAACCTCGTCCATCAGGCCGGAACGGGCCCAGTATGCGGTGGTGTCGAACCCGGTCTTGTCACCTTCGGGGCCGGCCTCGCCGTAGGCGGTGAGGGAGGCGTAGATCAGGCGGGGGTATTTGGCGGCGAAGTCGGCGTAGCGGGTGCGCAGGCGTTCGCGCACCGGCAGGGGAAAATTGGTGACGAAGATGTCGGCCTGGGAGACGAGGCGTTCCAGGATGGCGCGGCCTTCCGGGGCCTTGAGGTCGAGCGCCAGGCCGCGCTTGTTGCGGGAGACGGCGAGCCAGGCGTAGTCCACGCCGGGGTTGGGGGCGCCCGGGCGCGTGAACAGCGAGCGGTAGGCGTCGCCGGCGCCGGGGGGTTCGATCTTGATCACCTCGGCGCCGTGGTCGGCCAGGATGGTGGCGGCGGCGGGGCCGGCGATGAAGCTGGCGCAGTCGATCACCTTGAGGCCGGCGAAGATGGGCTCGCTCATGGAGGGGCCTCCGTGGGGCTGAAGACGTTGCGCAGGGTGCCGATGCCGTCGATGGCGACTTCCACTGTCATGCCAGGGCGCATTGGCAGGGGGCCGACGGAGGTGCCGCAGGCGATGAGGTCGCCGGGGTCCAGGGTCATTTCGCGGGACAGGAGCGCCACGATCCTCGCGGGGGGAAGGATCATGTCGGACAGGGGAAAATTCTGGCGCTCGCGGCCGTTCAGCAGCACGCGCACGCGGGCATCGGCCGGGATCGTGGGCACGATGCAGGGCCCGGTGGGGCCGAAGCTGTCGGGGGATTTGGCGCGGGCCCATTGCGGGAAGGCCGGGTCGAGGGCGAAGAATTCAACGGCGGTGACATCGTTGATGCAGGTGTAGCCGAAGATGTTGCAGGCGGCCTCGGCCTCGTCGGCATGGGTGGTGCGGCGGCCGATGACGATGCCCAGCTCGCCTTCATAGATCACGCGGCCGGTGTAGCTGGGAGGCGGCAGGATCGGCGCCTCGGGGCCCACAATGCTGCCAGGGGATTTCAGGAAGTAGAGCGGGTCGGTGGGGATGGTGTTGCCCTGCTTGGTGGCGAGCTCGAAGAAATTGTTCCACAACCCGATGAACTTGCCGGGGCGGACGGG
>CAIYWM010000158.1 GCA_903929895.1 uncultured Alphaproteobacteria bacterium | reverse complement strand
GTACCGGATACCGACGGTCGGCGGGGGTTGGAGATCGTCCGGGTGCTCGAGGCGACAGACGAAGCCCAGTCGTCCGGGTCCCATGCCCACATCGCATCCCGGATCCACCCGGGGGTTGCCGTGATGGCGGCGAGCGCGGAGTTCGCTTCGTGACGACCTTAGTGGAGAAGGTGCCGTTTCTGGACATGGCCTCGATCACCAGTGCGCTGAGCGGCGATCTGGACAATGCGTGGAAAACCGTTCTGAACCATGGCTATTTCGTGGGCGGCCCCGAGGTCGAGCGTTTCGAGAACGACTTCGCCCGCTATTGCGAGGCCGCCCATTGCGTCGGGGTCGCTAACGGCACCGATGCGTTGGAACTGATCCTCGCGGCTCTGGGCATCGGCTACGGCGACGATGTGATCCTCCCCGCCAACACTTTCGTCGCCACGGTTGAAGCGGTCTGCACGGTGGGAGCGCGGCCGGTGTTCGTCGACGTGCTGCCGACCACATTGCAGATCGACGCCGATTCGGTGGCTGCGGCCATCGGGCCGGCGACCGCGGCGGTTATCGGAGTGCACCTTTTCGGTCAGATGGCCGACTTCGACCCTCTGCTCCGATTGACGAATCGGCATGGCCTGGCGTTCGTCGAGGATGCATCCCAGGCCCATGGCGCTCGGTTGCACGGACGGCGTGCCGGCAGCGTCGGTGTCGCCGCCGCCTTCAGTTTCTATCCGGGCAAGAACCTCGGGGCACTCGGTGACGGCGGTGCGGTGGTGACTCAGGATGCCGGGCTTGCCGACCGAATTCGGCAGCAGGCCAATCACGGTAGGGCGGCCGACGACCGCCATCGCCACGATCAACGGGGACGGAACAGTCGCCTCGACACCCTGCAGGCCGCAATGTTGAGCGTCAAGCTCGCAGGCCTGGATCACGCGAACCAGGCTCGCCGGCTGGCGATGGCGCGCTATGTGCGCGAACTCCCACCCTGGTTACCGACGCTGGGAACGCATCCGGACGCCGAGAGCGTCTTCCACCTCGCCGTCGTCCGCGCGAAACACCGCGACAAGGTGATCTCCGAGCTGGATCGCAACGGGATCGGTTGGGGTCTCCACTATCCCATCCCTTGCCACCGCCAGCCGGCCTATTCGGAGTTCTCCGGAAGCCTGCCGGTCGTCGAGCAGGCAGCGATGGAGATCCTGTCTCTGCCGATGTCACCGACCATCAGCGACACGCAGATCGACCGGGTCTGCGAAGTACTATGGGATGAGTCTGCGTGACCGCCGGGAACCGCATCCGGTCAATCCGGTTGCACGACATCCTGCGATGGTGGCCGCTGTTGCTGGCCGCGATGGGTGTCGCCCTGCTCTCGGCGGTCTGGACCCAAGCGCACACGGCGCCGTCCTACACCGCAACGACGACGCTGATGGTCGTCCCGCTTCCGCAGTGGGATGAAACGTTCTTGGGCACCGACCTCGTGCGCGACTCCGGAGATGCCACCCGGACCGCGCCCACGCTGGCGTCGCAACTGCAGTCGGAACACTTCGCTGCGGCCGCAGCGCGCGACCTCGGCGGCGACTGGACTCCCGAATCCGTTTCCTCGGCGGTGGCCATCACGTCTGAGGGCCTGACGAATGTCATCGACATCACCGCTCGGGCTTCGAATCCCGATGACGCGACGCGGCTGGCATCCGGCTACGCCAACGCGGCGATTGCGGACCGCTGGCAAACCATCTCCGCCCAGGTCGATAAGAGGATCGCCGCAATCGCGGGCGATGCCCTGACCGGCGCCGGTGACCAGGGGGGAGCCAATCCGGCGGCAGCTGAGCAAGCCGGCCGGCTTCGGACGCTGGCGGTCGTGCGTGACGCCCGAGCGGATCCGACGCTGCGTATCAGCGCAACCGGACCGGCGCTGCGCATGCCACAGATGTCGATACCGGTCACCGTGGTCCTAGCCGTACTCGGTGGGCTGTTCGTCGGCGGATTGGCCGCCACAGTCCTGGAGTACCTCAGCGCCGGCAGGAATCGTCCCTCGATGGTCGCAAACGGCTCTTCTCACCAAATGATGCGAACCGCCGAAGGTCCGCCTCTCATCGAGCGGAAGCGCGTTGATGTTAAGCAACGTTGAGGCAGCACCAGCACCAGCACCGCACAGCGGTCGCGGCCTTTTAGCATCGGCCG
>CAIYWM010000157.1 GCA_903929895.1 uncultured Alphaproteobacteria bacterium | reverse complement strand
GTCTTCTTCGCGCCCGACTATCTGGGCCATCCGGACAACTACATTCCGGCCGACCCGCTGGTCACGCCCGCGCACATCGTGCCGGAATGGTACTTCCTGCCGTTCTACGCGATCCTGCGCGCCATTCCCGACAAGCTGGGCGGCGTGCTGGCGATGTTCGGAGCCATCGCGGTGTTGTTCGTCCTGCCGTGGCTCGACACCTCGCGCGTGCGCTCCTGCACGTTCCGGCCGATCTACAAGTGGTTCATGATGTTCCTGGTGGTCGACGTGATCGTCCTGGGCATCTGCGGTTCCAAGCCGCCGGAAGGCTTCTGGGTGCCGCTCTCGCAGCTCGCGACCCTCTACTACTTCGCGCACTTCCTCGTGCTGCTGCCGATCCTGGGCAAGATCGAGCGGCCGTTGCCCTTGCCTCCCAGCATCGCCGACTCGGTGCTCAAGAAGAAGGCGGTTTAAGAGCCATGCGCAAGCCATTCGCCCGCAATCTCCTGGTCTCTGGCGCCATCGCGCTCGCTGCCCTGGCCACCGGCACCGTTGCCATCGCGGCCGGCGGCGTCGAGCATCCGCCCGCCCGCAAGTGGCACTTCCAGGGTCCGTTCGGCACCTACGACCGCGCCGCCGCCCAGCGCGGCTTCCAGGTCTACCAGGAAGTCTGCGCGGCCTGTCACTCGCTGTCGCTGATGGCCTATCGCAACCTGACCGATCTCGGCCTCACCGAGAACCAGGTGAAGGGCCTGATCAAGGACATCACAGTCCCCGATCTCAACGACGAGGGTGCGCCGGCCGACCGGCCTGCCCGTCCGGCCGACCGCTTCAAGAAGCCGTTCGCCAACGAGGCCGCCGCGGCCGCCGCCAACAACGGCAAGGCACCGCCCGACCTCAGCGTCATCGTCAAGGCGCGCGAGTACGGCCCGGACTACATCTATGGACTGCTCACGGGTTATGTCCCGTACGACAAGCTGACGCCCGAGCAGATCAAGGAGTTCGACGTCAAGAAGGACGACTACTTCAACAAGTACTTCCCGGGCCACAAGATCGCCATGGCGCCGCCGCTGGCGGATGACAAGGTGACCTACGCCGACGGCACCAAGGCCACGACCGACCAGGAAGCTGCCGACGTCACCGAGTTCCTGGCCTGGGCCTCCGAGCCGCACATGGAAGACCGCAAGCGCACCGGCGTTCGCGTCATCCTGTTCCTGCTGGCGCTGGCGGGCCTGATGTACGCCGTGAAGCGGGTGGTGTGGGCCGACAAGCACTGACGCGTAGGGCGTTAGAGCCGCCTGGCCCTAACGCCTGAGGCGACGGTCGATCGCTTCGTATCGCTGGATCAGCCGGCGGGCGCGGTCGATCACCGGGATGTCGATCATCTTGCCATCCACCGAAAACGAGCCGCGGCCCTCAGCCGCGGCTTTTTCGTCGGCCGCGATCAGCTTCCGCGCGTAGGCGACTTCATCTGCGGTCGGCGTGAAGGCGTCGTTCAGGGCGCCGACGAGGCCGGGATGGATGCAGGTTCCGCCCGAGAAGCCGAAGCGGCGCGCCCGTTCCGCGCTCTTCCGGTAGGCGGCAGGATCGGAATAGTCGGCGACGGTGCCGAGGATGCCGATCATCGACACGCCATGCGCCTGGGCCGCAAACGCCACCATGCGCTTGGGCAGCTCGAGCGTCTCGTCGCCTGGCACCGAGCCGGTCTCCAGCGCGAAATCCTCGCCGCCCAGCATCATGGCGATGACCCGCGGGCCGCGCTCGGCGATGTCGTTCAGTTCGGTCAGCGCGCGCGGATGCTCGATCATGGCGGCGAAGCCGACGCTGCCCACCGGCATGCCGCGCTCGCGCTCCAGTTCGCTCACCACCTCGTCGAGCAGGCGCAGATGCTGCACGCCCTCGGCCTTGGTGACGAACAGGGCCGAGAGCCCGGGCCGCACCGCCGCCTCGATGTCGGGGATCGCCAGCCGCAGCGGCCGGTTGATGCGCACCGCCACGTCGGCCCCGCCGCGCGCCACCTTCTTCATGGTCTCCGGCAGCATCGCCCGCGCCTCGGGCTTCTGGGCCGGCTGCACGCTGTCCTCCAGGTCGACCAGCACGCAGTCGGCGCCGCGCTCGTGCGCCTTGTCGATGAACTTCGGGACGTTGCCGGGAACGTAGAGGATCGAGCGCCAGACGGGCGGGACGGGGCGGTTCACTGCTTTTTCTTCTTTCCCGTAGTCGTGCCGTCCGAGATCGCCCCCGAGGCACGGAGCTTGTCGTACTCGGCTGCCCCCAGCATCGGCTTCAGCAGGGCTTCGTTGTGCTCGCCGACTTTCGGCGCCGCGCTCTTCAGCGCGCCGGGCGTGCCCGACATGCGCGGCACGACCGGATGGGTCGGAATCTCGCCCATGTCGGCATCGTCGATCTCGATCAGCGACTCGCGCTCCAGCACATAGTCGTCCTGCACGATCTGCGAGATGTCGTAGACCGGACCGATGGTGACGCCGGCCTCGTCGAAATAGCGCAGGTTCTCGGCGAGATCGCGGGCCGCAATGAACTCGCCGATGATCCGGTCGAGCTCGACGCCGTTGCGCACCCGCTCGATGTTGGTCGAGAAGCGCGGATCGTCCGCCAGTTCCGGCCGGCCGATCTTGGCGAGCACGCGCATTGCCATGCCCTGGGTCGAGGCCGAGAGGCAGACCCAGCTTCCGTCCTTCGTCTGGTAGACGTTGCGAGGGGCTGCATTTGTCGAACGGCTGCCGGTGCGCACCTTCACCTCGCCGGTCAGCCTGTGGTTGGCGGCCTGCGGACCCAGCATCGAGAACAGCGGGTCGAACAGCGGCAGGTCGAGCACCTGGCCGTTGCCGCCGTTCATCTCGACCTCGCGCAGCGCCACCATCACGGCGCCGTAGCCGTTCAGGGCGGCCATGCAGTCGGCCAGGTACATCGGCGGCAGGACCGGCTCGCGATCGGCGAAGCCGTTCATCGAGGCGAAGCCGCTATAGCCCTCGATCAGCGTGCCGAAGCCCGGCTTGTGGCGATAGCGTCCGTCCTGGCCCCAGCCCGAGATGCGCACGATCACCAGCTTCGGGTTGATCGCGTGCAGCTCGGCGGGAGACAGGCCCATGTCCTCCATGACACCCGGCCGGAAACTCTCGACCACGATGGCCGCGGTCTTCGCCAGCTCGCGCACGATGGTGCGGCCGGCGTCGGAACGCAGGTCGAGGGCGACGCTCTTCTTGTTGCGGCTGTAGACCTTCCAGGCCGTCTCGACGCCCTTCACCCGCCACGAGCGCAACGTGTCGCCTTCGGGCGGCTCGATCTTGATGACCTCGGCGCCGAAGTCGGCGAGCTGCAGGGTCAGCACGTTGCCGGCCACAAGGCGCGACAGGTCGACGACACGGACCCCGTTCAGGGGGCCACGTGCGTCGGGGGTGAATGATTTCTTGGCGGGACGTTTGGCGGTCATTTCTCGGGAACGACAATCCTGTCATCCCGAGCGCAGCGAGGGACCTTTGGCTGGCGCCGGGAAAGGTCCCTCACGTCGTTCGGGATGACACTGGTGGTTGGTACGGCGCCGTGCGTCAGCCGACGTGCTTGGCCATGAATTCGAGCGTGCGCTCCATCGCCTTCTTCGAGGCGGCGGCATCCCAGCTGCCGCGCTCGTCGCAATGGAAGCCGTGATCGGCCGGATAGTCGAAGATATCGACGTTGGGATGCAGCTCACGCAGCTCGTTCACGTGGGCCATCGGAATGTGCATGTCCTTGTCGCCGAAATGCAGCTGCGTCGGCACGGTCGGCTTCTCGCTCCTGGCGCCATGGATGCCGCCGCCGTAGTAGCCGGACACCGCGTCGGGCTTGAGGCGCGTCGCGGCCAGCCAGCTGATCGTGCCGCCCCAGCAGTAGCCGGTCACGCCGACCTTCTTCACGCCGCGCTTCTTCAGCTCGTCCATAGCCGCCTGAACGTCCTGCACGGCCTTGTCGGTGAAGCCCGGCGTCATGACGTAGCCGCGGCCCTCGGCGATCGTGTCCGGCGTATAGCCGAGTTCGATGCCGGGCTTGATGTGGTCGAAGAAGCGCGGTGCGAGGGCAAGGTAGCCATCGGCCGCGAACTTGTCGGTCACCGCCCGGATGTGCTGGTTGACGCCGAAAATCTCCTGGATGACCACGATGCCACCCTTCGGTGTGCCGGCCGGGGTGGCCAGGTAAGCGCCGATCTCGCCGGCGGCAGACTTAAGACGGATATCTTCGCCCATGAATAATCCTCCCTGTGTGGCCGGCATTGGACCATGGTAAGCCCGCGCCGTTCAAGGAATCCGAACCATGTATCTTCCGAAGCATTTCGCAGGCGATGAATCGGTCGGCCGCGAGGTCATGACGGCCCATAGCTGGGCCCTCCTGATGACGACCGACGAGACCGGCGCGCCCTTCGCCACTCACCTGTCGCTGCTCTGGCAGGACGATGGCAGCGAACACGGCGTGCTGATCGGCCATATCGCGCGCGCCAACCCGCACTGGAAGCTGTTCGAGCGGCCGGCGGAGTCGCTGGCCCTGTTCTGGGGGCCGCACGCCTATGTCTCGCCGACCTGGTACACGCCGGGCCCGAAGGTACCGACCTGGAACTACGTCACCGTCCATGCCTATGGCCGGCCGGAGGTTGTCGCCGATACGCAGGGTGCCCTCGATGTGCTGACGAAACTCTCGACGACCTACGAAGGGGCGGACCCTTCGTCCTGGAATCTCGACCGCCTGCCGCCGGGCAACGCCGAGGCCCAGACCAGAGGCATCGTCGCCTTCCGCATGCCGCTCGCGCGGCTGCAGACCAAGATCAAGCTCAGCCAGAACCGCGAGCTCGAGGACCGGCACCGCGTGATCGAGAAGCTGGAGGCCAGCGACAACCAAGACGCGCAGACGACGGCGCAATGGATGAAGCGCGTCCTGCCGTAACGCACCATCTGCAATTGCTTTACATCGACTGAAGCATCGTCCAATTTCCGACCAAACAAAAGGAGGAAATAAGATGACGATGAGTCGTCGTGGTCTCGTGAAAGGCGGTCTGGGAACCGTGATCGCTGCCGGCGTCGGCATGCCGCTGTATCTGCCGGCTGCCCGCGCCCAGACCTATCCCAGCAAGCCGATCACCTTCATCGTTCCGTGGCCCGCCGGCGGATCGAGCGACATCACGCTCCGCGCCATGTGCGAGCGGGCCGGCAAGGTGCTGGGCCAGCCCTTCCAGATCGACAACAAGGGCGGCGCCTCCGGCACGCTGGGTCCGGCCACGATGGCGGCCACCGCGCGGCCCGACGGTTACACCCTCTCGCAGCTGCCGATCTCCGTGTTCCGTCTGCCGGTGATGCAGAAGACGGCGTTCGATC
>CAIYWM010000156.1 GCA_903929895.1 uncultured Alphaproteobacteria bacterium | reverse complement strand
GGCCATGTTCTCGAGCATGGGCACGTCGATCGCCTCGCCGTGGCCCGTCTTCTCGCGCCGGTACAGCGCGAAGCCGATGCACTGGGCGGCGATCAGGCCCGTGGTGTGATCGCTCATCACCATGGGCACGAAGCGCGGCTCGCCGGTAGCGCGCTCCAGGGTGCCGGCGACGCCGGACAGGCTCTGCACGATGGGGTCGTAGGCGGGGCGGTTGTAGTAGCGGCCGCCGCGCCCGAAGGCCAGGATCGAACAGTGGATCAGCTTCGGGTTCTTCTTTGCCAAACTCGCATGGTCGAGCCCGGCGCGGGTGAGGGCCTCGGGCCGCACGTTGCTCACGAATACGTCGGCCTTTTCGATCAGGCGATGCAGCGCGGCCAGCCCGTCCGGCTTCTTGATGTCGAGCACGATCGACCGCTTGTTGCGGTTGAAGTTGATGAACTTGCCCGACATGCCGGGATTGCGGCTGCCCTGCGCCATGGTGCGCAGGAGGTCGCCGCCCGGCGCCTCGACCTTGATGACCTCGGCGCCGTAGTCGGCGAGGGTGCGCGTGCAGATCGGCCCGACGACCACCGTCGTCAGGTCGACGACCTTCACGCCGGAGAGCGGACCACCGCTCACGCCGCGAACTCCAGGTCCATCTCGCCGCACAGCACGCCGTTCTTGTCGGCGGCCCAGATCTTGAGCTTGCCGTCCTTCTGTTCCTCGCCGCGGACCTCGATCAGGTCGCCGACCCAGAGCGGATGGACGAGGCGGGCGGTATATCCGGTCAGGTTTCCTTTGGCGTGCTTCAGCGCGGCGTCGACCATCAGATGCATCGACAGGCCGCCGTTGGAGACGATCGAGGGATAGCCTTCCTCGCTGCGCGTGTAGTCGCCGTCATAGTGGATGCGGTGGGCGTTCCAGGTGATGCCGCCGTAGCGGAAGTTGAGCGTGTTGGTGAGCTCCGTCGTCTCGCTCCAGGCCTGGTCGGCGCGCGCCGGGGTCGCCACCGTGGCGGTGGTCTTCTGGCCGGGCGGGACGGCTGGACGATAGATCGCGTCAAACGTGTCGGAGGCGATGGTCCTGCCGCCCTGTTCGATCGTGTGCCGCATCGTCAGCACGAAGATGTCGCCCGAGCGACCGGTCTTGGGAACGATGTCGGCAACCTCGGCCTTCTTGATTGCCGGTTCGCCGGCCTTGAGGCGGCCCGTGATCTGTACGCGCCGGCAGGCCCCCATGCGGCGCGGCATCGGGATCGGCGGCAGGACGATGCCCTTGTTGGGATGGCCGTCGGGACCGAGTTCGCCCTGGCGGACGGTCTCGGCGAAGAAGACCGTGAACCAGTGCGGCGGCAGCTCCTGGCCGCGCTTGATGCTGTCGGGATCGACATCGAACGTGGCGGCGACGCGGCGGACGGCCATCATGCCGATATCGTCCTCGACCGTGCGAACCCGCCCGATCCAGGGGCGCAGGGTCTCCATCGCTTCGTCCATCCAGCCCATCTCGATCTTCCCTCGAAGGTTTTGCGGCGCGCATCCTCCAACAAAAGAAGGGCCCGCAACAGCGGGCCCTTCCATGATCCGAAAGATCGGCGCACGGCCGTCACTGAATAACTTCGGCAACGCCCTCCGCGTTGAAAACGATAACCACGCCGCTGCGAGTGCCGTCAGGGGAAACGGAAGCCCAAATCGCGCGCAGCCGTCCGCCTCTTGAGTCCACGTTGTAGGGTTTGCCCAGCAGGGCAACCGCCTGATCGTAGGTCGTCACCCCAGTCTGGAGACGGCTGATGTTTGCCTGGGTCGGCGTGCCGGAACTGCAGGCGGCAAGCCCGAGCAGCGCTATCGCGAGAAAGAGTACAGGGGGGCGAGCAATCATGGTGCCGCGAGGCTACACGAAAAAAGGCCGCCCGGTGAGGGGCGGCCTTCTCTCGTGAACTCGGGAGCCGAGATCAGATCGAGTAGTACATCTTGTACTCGATCGGGGCCGGCTGGTGTTCCCAGTTGTAGACCTCTTCCCACTTGAGCTCCATGTAGGCGTCGATCTGGTCGTCGGTGAACACGCCGCCCTTGGTGAGGAACGAGCGGTCGGCGTCGAGGGCGTTGAGGGCCTCGCGCAGCGAGCCGGCGACGGTCGGAACCTTGGAGAGTTCTTCCGGCGGCAGGTCGTACAGGTTCTTGTCCATCGGGTCGCCCGGATGGATCTTGTTCTGGATGCCGTCGATGCCGGCCATCAGCATCGCCGCGAAGGCGAGGTAGGGGTTGGCGGACGGATCGGGGAAGCGGACCTCGACGCGCTTGCCCTTGGGCGAGG
>CAIYWM010000155.1 GCA_903929895.1 uncultured Alphaproteobacteria bacterium | reverse complement strand
GCCCTTCCGGCCGCGCACGATCGGAGCCATCAGGTAGAGGCGCGTGCCCTCCGGCATCGTCTTGATACGGTCGACCATCTGGGAAACGGTCTGGCTCTCGATCGGCAGCCCCGTCGCCGGCGAGTAGGGCACGCCGACGCGCGCGAACAACAGGCGCAGGTAGTCGTAGATCTCGGTGACGGTGCCGACCGTCGAGCGCGGATTGCGCGAGGTCGTCTTCTGCTCGATCGAGATCGCAGGCGACAGGCCCTCGATCGAATCGACGTCCGGCTTCTGCATCAGCTCGAGGAACTGGCGGGCATAGGCCGAGAGGCTTTCGACGTAACGGCGCTGGCCCTCGGCATAGATCGTGTCGAAGGCGAGCGACGACTTGCCCGAGCCGGAGAGGCCGGTGATCACCACCAGCCTGTCACGCGGCAGGTCGACGTCGACGTTCTTGAGATTGTGCTCGCGCGCCCCCCGGACGGAGATGAAGCGATGCGGCTCGGCAGCGGGTAAGCGGGACTTTGCCATCAGGACCGGAACAATAAGGTAAGCGCGGGATCAGCGCATATGGCGATTATCCCCCGACTCCACCAGTGCCCTGCGTCACGCTGGCGATGCTTGCGCTGCCAGCACCCGGGCGGTCGGACGGTCGTTCATCAGTAGCTGCGCGGTGCCCGCGATCAGTCCGATCAGGACGCCGATCTTCCAGGCGAGGTCGTATGACCCCATCAGGTCGAACAGATAGCCGCCGCCCCAGGCGCCGAGGAAGGATCCCGCCTGGTGGCTGAGGAAGGCGATGCCCGTCAGGGTCGACAGGAAGCGCAGGCCGAAGATCTGCACCACCAGCCCGTTGACCAGCGGGATGACTCCCAGCCAGAGCGTGCCCATGGCGGCGCCGAACAGCACGACCGAAAGCGGCGTCGGCGGGAACAGGAAGAACAGCGCCACGGTCAGAGAACGCAGCAGGTAGATCGCACCCAGCAGCAGGCGCTTGGGGTATTTGTCGCCCAGCCAGCCGAACAGCCACGAGCTCAGGATATTGAAGCCGCCGATCAGCATCAGCGCCACCGCGCTGTACGACGGGTCCATGCCGCACTGGGCGAGATAGGTCGGCAGATGGGTGGTGATGAAGACCAGTTGCAGGCCGCAGACGAAGAAGGCCAGCGCCATCACGACGTAGCCGCTGTGGCGCCGGGCTTCGTCGAGCGCGCCGGCCAGGGTGAGGTTGCGGTCGGTCGACAGGGCATTGGGCAGCTTGTCGGCACGGCTGCCGATCCAGGCGGCCGGCAGCATGGCGAGCGCCAGGATGACGAAGGCCCAGACGGCGGCACGCCAGCCGTCGCTGTTCAGAAGGTAGGCCGCGATGGGGGCCGTCACCATGGTGCCGACGGAGCCCGCGGCCGAGACGATGCCGAAGGCCAGCGTCCGGCGGCCCGGTTCGACGACGCGGGCGGCGATGTTGGCGGTGATGCCCGAGGTCGTGCAGGCGAGCGCCACGCCGATCAGCACACCGGCGCCCAGGATGATGGGCAGGGCGGCCTGCGCCGTCGCCGTCAGCCATATTCCCAGGATGAAAAGGGCGCTGCCGATCATGGCCACCCAGCGCGTCCCGTATTTGTCGGCGAAGATGCCGGCGACCGGCTGGCTCAGGCCCCAGGCGACCTGCTGGACGGAGATCGCCAGAGCGAAGTCCGAGATCGCGATTCCCAGTTCCTTGGAGGCCGGCGCCTGGAACAGGCCCAAATTCTGACGGATGCCCATGGCGAGGGTCATCATCAGCGCCGCCCCGCCCAGCATGGCGTAGGCCTGGCCGGTCGAAACCTGGGGAACGTGGAAGGATTTGCTCATGGCCGGGGAAGATACGGGAGACTTTGCCGCCACAACCAATGAATTGTCGGAGGGCGCCCATGAGCAGACCTAACTTCACAACCGTAATTTGGTGGCTGCCCACAGGCGGCCGGGGCTAGTTTGCCGCCCGTGAGGTAGGTGCCGCGTCCCGCGGCGCCGGGAAAGCCAAGGAGGCCCCCCATGGCGGGCAGCGTCAATAAAGTCATTCTGGTCGGAAATCTCGGCCGCGATCCCGAAGTAAAGTCCATGCAGGACGGCCGTTCGCTGGTGAACATGTCGGTGGCGACGTCGGAGACCTGGCGCGACCGCAACAGCGGCGAGCGCAAGGAACGCACCGAGTGGCATCGCGTCGTGATCTTCAACGACAAGCTGGCCGAAGTGGCCCAGAAATTCCTGAAGAAGGGCGCCAAGGTCTATCTCGAAGGGCAGCTCACGACCCGCAAGTGGACCGACCAGAGCGGCCAGGAACGCTACACGACCGAAGTGGTCATCCCGCGTTTCGGCGGCTCGCTCACCATGCTCGACGGCCGCAGCGGCGGCGGTGACGGCGGCGGGGGCGGTGGCATGGACGATGATTTCGGCGGCGGCGGTGGTGGCATGTCCGGCGGCGGCGGCGGGATGCCGAGCGGCGGCGGGGGTGGCGGTGGTCGCGCGGCACCGCGTGGCAAGGCCGAGCTCGACGACGACATTCCGTTCTAGGCGATGCGGACGCTCGTCCTGGGTGGGACGGGCGTCTTTGGCGGCAGGCTATGCCGCCTGCTGGCCAACGATCCTCTCGTCGATCTGACGATCGGCGCGCGCGATCGCGCGAAGGTCGAGGCGATGGCCGCCGAATTGGGCGTGGCTGGCCTGGTGCTCAATTGGCGCCGCGACCTCGATCGCCTGCTCGCCTCTCGGCGATTCGACGTGCTCGTCCATGTCGCG
>CAIYWM010000154.1 GCA_903929895.1 uncultured Alphaproteobacteria bacterium | reverse complement strand
GGCACGAGCATCCGACGTTCATCGAGGACGTGATGCGCTTCCTCGACAACGTGCTGCAGGGCTTCATCGACACCGCGGGCTCCGACTTCGCCCGCGCGACCTATGCCGCGATGCGCGAGCGCTCGGTGGGCCTCGGCGTCATGGGCTTCCACTCCTTCCTGCAGGCCAACGGCATTCCGCTGGAATCCGTGATGGCGAAGGTGTGGAACAAGAAGATGTTCAAGCACATCCGCGGCCAGTGCGACGAGGCGTCCCTGACGCTCGGCAAGGAGCGCGGCGCGTGCCCGGATGCCGCCGACTTCGGCTTCCAGGACCGCTTCTCCAACAAGCTCGCGATCGCGCCGACCGCGTCGATCTCGATCATCTGCGGCGGTGCCTCGCCCGGCATCGAGCCGTCGGCGGCCAACGTCTACAACCACAAGACCCTCTCGGGCTCCTTCGTGGTGCGCAACCCGTACCTCGAGAAGGTCCTGGCGCAGAAGGGCAAGAACGACGAGGACACCTGGACGGCGATCATGACCGACCAGGGCTCGGTGCGGAATGTCGACTGCCTCGACGATCACGAGAAGGCGGTGTTCAAGACCGCGTTCGAGATCGACCAGCGCTGGCTGGTCGAGCACGCCGCCGACCGCACGCCCTATATCTGCCAGAGCCAGTCGTTGAACATCTTCCTGCCGGCCGATGTGCACAAGCGCGACCTGCACCAGATCCACATGATGGCCTGGAAGCGCGGCGTGAAGAGCCTCTACTACTGCCGCTCCCTCTCCATCCAGCGCGCCGAGAGCGTGGCAGGCGAAGCCCTCGCCGCGCCGCTCGGCGACCACGCACTTACGGCGCCAAAGATCGATGCCCCCTCTCCTCTGTTTCCCGGAACGCCGCCGGCGCAGAGCAATGACTACGAAGAATGTCTTAGCTGCCAGTAACTAGCGTCCTCCCCTGCCGCGCCTCCGGGGTTCCGGAGGTGCGGCAGGGGATTTCATTTTCAAGCGACTCATTCATTCGCCCGACATATTGGACACGCGCGCCATGTCACTTCTCGACGCCAAGCCGATCTACAAGCCGTTCCACTATCCCTGGGCCTACGACGCCTGGCTGACGCAGCAGCGCATCCACTGGCTGCCCGAGGAAGTGCCGCTGGCCGACGACGTGAAGGACTGGCGCAACAAGCTGACCGACAGCGAGCGCCACCTGCTGACGCAGATCTTCCGCTTCTTCACCCAGGCCGACGTCGAGGTGAACAACTGCTACATGCGGCACTACAGCCGCGTCTTCAAGCCGACCGAAGTGCAGATGATGCTGGCCGCCTTCTCGGCGATGGAGACGGTGCATGTCGCCGCCTACAGCCACCTGCTCGACACGATCGGCATGCCCGAGACCGAGTACTCCGTCTTCCTCACCGTCAAGGAGATGAAGGACAAGTACGACTACATGCAGGGCTTCAACGTCGATTCGAAGGCCGATATCGCCAAGACGCTGGCCGTGTTCGGCGCCTTCACCGAGGGCCTGCAGCTGTTCGCCAGCTTCGCGATGCTGATGAACTTCCCGCGCTTCAACAAGATGAAGGGCATGGGCCAGATCGTGACCTGGTCGGTGCGCGACGAGACGCTGCACTGCAACTCGATGGTCAAGCTGTTCCGTACCTTCATCCAGGAGAACCCGGAGATCTGGACCGAGGAGCTGCAGCGCGAGATCTACGTCGCCTGCTCGACCATCGTCGACCACGAGGACGCCTTCATCGATCTCGCCTTCGAGCTGGGCGGCATCGAGGGCATGACCGCCGTCGACGTGAAGCGCTACATCCGCTACATCGCCGACCGCCGACTGACCCAGCTCAGCCTGCAGCCCATCTACCGCGCGGACGCCAAGAACCCGCTGCCGTGGATGGACCAGATGCTGAACGCCATCGAGCACACCAACTTCTTCGAGAACCGCTCGACCGAATACTCGAAGGCGTCGACGCGCGGCACCTGGGAAGAGGCGTTCGGCTAGAGTCTTTCCGCTTCAGGTATATTCACCACCACCTCATCCTGAGCGACCGTCGTGGCGGTCAAGCGCTTGCCCATGGCTTTTTGTCCCTGAGGATAGCGTTGAGGATGGTCACGAGCTTGCGCATGCAGGCGACGATGGCGACCTTGGCGGGCTTCCCGGCAG
>CAIYWM010000153.1 GCA_903929895.1 uncultured Alphaproteobacteria bacterium | reverse complement strand
CGAGTGAACGCCTCGTCGAGCTTGGCGAGCATGCCCTTGGTCCGGGCCGGGTCGAGGTTGAAGCCATACCAGCCGGCACCGAATCGGACGGCGCGGTTGAAGGCGGCATCAGCATAGCCGCCGACGACGATCGGGATGTGTGGCTTCTGGATCGGCTTGGGATCGAGGCGCAGCGTCTCGAACTTCACCCATTTGCCGGCGAAGTCGACCACCGGCTCGGTCCACAGGCGCCGCATCACCTCCAGGAACTCGTCGCAGCGCTTGCCGCGATCTTCCCAGCGATAGCCGCAGGCTTCGACCTCTTCCTTGTTCCAGCCGACGCCGATGCCGAAGTCGAGGCGGCCGTCCGACAGCCAGTCGAGCGTCACCATCTCCTTGGCCGTGTAGATCGGGTTGCGCTGCGGCACCAGCGCGACGCCGGTGCCGAAGCGCAGCGTCTTTGTCGAGGCCGCGAGGAAGCCGAAAGTCGCCGTGACGTCGAGCATGCCGCCGCCGTCAGGGACCGGGATGCGGCCGTCCTTCGATCCGGGATAGCCGTAGGTGTTGCGGTCGAACAGGGCGACGTGCTCGCCCATCCAGATCGAGTCGAGGCCGGCACCCTCGGCCCGCCGGCCGAAGTCGCCGATCATCTTCGGCGTTGCCAGCGGCGACATGAAGGTTGCGAATGTTCCGATCTTCATCGTTTCTTCCTCAGTTGAGCCGCGCGGCCTGCGCCATCACCTCGATCGCCTCGGGCTGGCGCGACCGCACGCTGATCGTGTCGGCGCCGCAATCCTCCCACGCCCGGTAACGCTCGCGGATGCGGGCGGGTGGCCCAACCAGGGACTTCATGTCGACCCACTCGTCGGGCACCGCGGCGATGGCCTCGTCCTTGCGCTTGGCGAGGTAGAGTTCTTGGATGCGCTTGGCCGCGTCACCGAAGCCGCGCCGCACCATGATGTCGTTGTGGAAGTTCTTGGTCTCGTGGCCCATGCCGCCGACATACAGGGCGACCTCCGGCTTGAGTTTTGCCAGCGCCCCCCTGACGTCGTCGTCGACCTGGACGTGGACCGAGGCGACGACCGAGAAGTTCTTCAGGCTCTTGCCGTCGCCGGCCCGGCGGAAGCCCTCCTCGAGCCACGGCCGGTATTCCTCCATGGCGCCCGGCATGAAGCCCATGGGCAGCCAGCCGTCGGCGATCTCGGCTGTCAGCTTGACCATCGTCTCGGTGCCGGTTGCCAGATAGATCGGCAGGTCGGGGTTCATGTGCAGGATCGACTTCAGCGGCTTGCCGATGCCCATCGCGCCGGGACCGGCATAGGGCAGGGCGATCTCTTTGCCGTCATGGCTGACCGGCCCGTCGCGCCGGAAGATCTTGCGCATGATCGTCACGTAGTCGCGGACCCGCCAATACGGCTTGCCCCACGGCTGGCCGTACCAGCCCTCGACGATCTGTGGGCCCGACACGCCGAGACCGGCGATGAAGCGGCCGCCGCCGGCCATGGCGTCGACCGTTGCCGCCGACATCGCGGCGTTGGCTGGGGTCCGGGCGGCGAGCTGCATGATGCCGGTACCGAGCTTGATGCGCTTCGTCACTGCGGCGAGGTAGGCGAGCGGCGTCACGGCGTCCGAGCCATAGGCCTCGGCGGTCCACACCGAATCGTAGCCCAGCTCCTCGGCGCGCTGCACCAGCTTGACCGGGACATCGAGGTGCGCCCCAGAGTAGCCGATCGACAGGCCCAATTTCATTGCCGTCTTCTCCCCTGTACGCGCAAACTATAGCAAAAGGAAACGCGACTGGGGAAACGATGCCGAGATTGGGATACCTGCTGCCGACGCGCGAACGGGTCATGGAAGGGCGCGACGAGACCGGCTCGCTGCTGTCTCTGGCCGAAAGGGCCGAGGGGCTTGGCTTCGACTCGCTGTGGGTCGGCGATTCCCTGCTGGCCCGGCCGCGCCACGATCCGCTTACCTTGCTGGCGGCGGTGGCAGCGCGCACGCGACGGGTGGAACTGGGGACCGCGGTGCTGCTGCCGGCGCTGCGCAACCCGGTGGTGCTGGCCCAGCAGGTGGCCACCCTCGACCGCATCGCCGAGGGCCGGCTCGTCCTCGGCGTCGGCATCGCGACCGACGTCCCCAACATCCGCGCCGAGTTCACCGCTGCCGGCGTGCCGTTCGACCAGCGCGTCGGGCGCATGGTCGAGGGCCTGGCCCTGTGCCGGGCGCTGTGGACCGGCAAGCCCGTGACCTGGCCGCGGCCTGGAACGGAAGGCCGCTGGACCATGACTGATGCCGTGCTCGGCCCGACGCCGCATCGGCCCGGCGGACCGCCCATCTGGATCGCGGGTGCCGTCCCCGTTTCGCGGGCGCGGGCCGGCCGGCGGTTCGACGGCTGGTTTCCCAACAGCGCCCGGCCGCAGGACTACCCGACGCAGTTCGCCGAAGTGACGGCGGCGGCCCGCGCCGCCGGCCGCGACCCCGCGGCGATTACGGCGGCCGCCTATCTGACGCTGTCGATCGACGACGATGCCGGTCGTGCCGACCAGCGCTTGAACGCCTATCTGCAGGGCTATTACGGCATGGACCCACGCGCGATGCGCAAGCGGCAGATGAGCTTCGCCGGCCCGGCCGCCGCCGCGGCCGAGTGGCTGGCCGCCTACGCGCAGGCAGGGGCGACGCATCTGGTGCTGCGCTTCGCCGGCGATCACGAGCGCCACCTCGAGGCGGTCTCCCACCTGCGTCGAGAGCTGGGTTGGTGAGACGATGAAATTCTCCCTGCACTTCGCCAGCAACACCTTTCCGGACTTCGCCGGCGCGGCACGTGTCGCCCGGGTGGCCGAGGCGGCGGGTTTCGACTCGATCTTCGCGATCGATCACGTCGTCTATCCCGACGCCTACACCACGCCCTACCCCTATGCTGCGGGCGGCCGTCTGCCGATGACGCGGTCGAGCGCCTTTCCCGATCCGCTGATCTGGATCGCCAGCGCCGCGGCGGTGACCACCCGCCTGCGCTTCATGACCGGCGTGCTGATCCTGCCGCTGCGCGATCCGCTGGTGCTGGCCAAGCAGGTCGCCACGCTCGACGCGATGAGCGGCGGCCGCTTCGAGCTGGGCATCGGCGTCGGCTGGCTGCGCGAGGAATTCGAGGCGCTGGGCGCGCCGTTCGAACAGCGTGGCCGCCGCGCCGACGAGTACATTGCCGCCATGCGCGCGTTGTGGGCGTCGGACGGCGCCAGCTTCTCGGGCCGCTACGTGAAGTTCGAAGGTTTGAGCTGCAATCCCAAGCCGGTCGGCCGCGTCCCCATTATCGTCGGCGGCCATTCCGAGGCGGCGGCGCGGCGGGCCGGGCGGTTGGGCGACGGCTTCTTCCCCTCGATCGGCGCCCAGGTCGACACCACGCCGCTATTAGAGGTGGCGCGCCGCGCCGCGGTCGAGGCCGGGCGGGATCCGGCGGCGATCGAGATGCTGGCCGGTTGTCCGGATCTGTTGCCCGGGTCGACGGTCGAGCCGCGGGCGGCTATCGAGGAACGCCTGAAGCTGGGCATCGGTCGCATCGTGGTCCCGGTCGGCGCCTTCCTGCCTGACCTCGAGGACAACCTCGCCCGCTTCGGCGATGCGGTAATCCGCCCGTTTGCCGAACTCGCCTGACCTGCCCTTTTCCGCCGCCGTAAGTGCGGTCCGTGAACCCGTTCCGCTGTTCGCCACGCCGATCATCCGCCTGGACGTGCCCGACGCGCCCGCGCTGACGGCCGACCTGTGGCGCGTCATCGAGAAGCGGGAGACGGTGCAGGAGAGCACCTACCATTTCAATCAGGGCGGCTGGCAGTCGACCTGGGACATGGACCGCGGGGGCGGCGCGACGCCCATCAAGCTGCTGGCCCATGCCTGCAACCTCGCAAAACGGGTAACCATGGACCGCAAGGGCAACATCGGGGCCGGCCCGTATCCGGGTTACTTTGCCGTGCCCAAGCACGACAACATGTAGGCGAACATCAACCGCAGCGGCCACGCCAACGAATTGCACTCGCATCCAGGCGCCTACTGGTCGTGCGTTTACTTCTTCGACGACGGGCATCGAAGCCAATCCCGAACTGGGCGGCGAACTTGAATTCATGGGACCGCATGGGCATTCCGCACCGCTTCGCGGTGGCCGCCGACCGTGCCCGGCGTCACCGACCCCGTCGCCCGGTAGGGTTGCGACCACTTCACCACCGTCGATGCCACAATCCCAAACCGCGCCGCTACCGACCGACAACTGTCGCCGGCACCGACCGCTGCAACGACATGCTCACGCAGGTCATTCGAGAGAGGACGCATCGATGCTGGCCTCCTAGCCACCATCGTGCATGACGCTCAGGCGAACGCCTTGCGGATCCGCGCCCAGTCGGCCAGCGCGGCCTCCTGGCCGGGGACGAGCTGGATGGTGAACTGGGTATAGCCCGCGGCGCGCAGCGCCTCGATGCGGGCGCAGATCTCGGCCTCGGTCGCGGTGAAGGTCGTGTTGGCGATCAGCTCGGCGGTGACGAAGGGCCGCTCCTCCGGCTTGACGAACATGAGGTGGCCGCGGTGGTTCTCCAGCCACGGCGCGTCCTTGGGCTCGAAGGTGCGGGCCAGCGCGACATAGTCCTGCAGCTCGCGCGTGCCATGCGACACCATCGTCATGGTCGGTGCCAGGCCCATCAGAACTTCGTCGGCGGCGCGGTGCAGCGCCACCGCGGCGCGTGGCCCGGCCTGCGCCATGGCCCGCGCCGAATCGGCGGGTTCGCCCTCGCGCAGGACGCAGCCCAGCGCGAACGCCGTGGCCTGCAGGTCGCCCAGCGCGTGGCCGGCCTCGCTCCACGCCGCGCGCATCGCCTGCACTTCCTTGACGCCCGCCTCGACCTTGCCAACGAAATCGATCCAGCCGGCTTTCAGCTTGGCCGTCAGCGATCGGGTGCGTGGGCCGAACGCCGACAGGTGCAGCGCGATCGGGTCGGTGGTGTTGAACAGCGGCAGCTCGGGATTGAGGAAGCGGATCTTCTTCGGTTGCCCCTCCATCTCGAACTCGACGGTCTCGCGGCGCAGCAGGCCGTAGACCTGGCTGATGTAGGTCTCCATGTCCTTGACCTTGATGGCGCCGAAGCCCATCGCGCGCCGCGCCGTGAAGCCGGTGCCGACCCCGAAGTCTATGCGGCCCGGCGCCAGCTGGTTGAGCGTCGCAAGCGCGTTGGCCGTCACCGGGGCGATGCGATTGGACGGCACCAGCACGCCGGTGCCCAGCCGGATCCGCTTCGTGTTGACCGCGGCGGCGCCCATCGCCACGAAGCAGTCGGCGCTCAGCATCTGGGTGTCGTAGAACCAGGCATGGCTGAAGCCGAGTTCCTCGGCCTCGCGCACCACGCGCCAGGAGTCCGCCGCCGTGGGCAGGGCGATGCCGAAATCCATAGTGTCCTCCGTCAGGTGTCGGCCAGCGCCGCCAGCATGCGGTCGCGCGCGGCGAAGTCTCCGTCGGCATGGACGGGTTGCAGGCAGACGTGGGTGGCGCCGGCGGCGAAGTGGGCGCGCAGGCCCTTCTTCACCGTCTCGGCGTCGCCCCACAGGCACATCGCGTCGATGAAGCGGTCGCTGCCGCCGTTGGCCAGATCGGCCTCGCTGAAGCCGATGCGCAGCCAGTTGTTGCGGTAGTTCGGCAGCACCATGTAGCGCGCCAGTTCCTTGCGCCCGAGTTCGCGGGCCTTGATCGGGTCGGTCTCGATCGTGACCTTCTGCTCGACCGCCAGGATGCGGTTCGGGCCGAGGATCGCCGCTGCCTGCGCGGTGTGCTCGGGCGTGACGTTGTAGGGAACCGCGCCGCGCGACATCTCGGCGCTGAGCGCCAGCATCTTGGGTCCCAGCGCCGCGACGACGACCGGCAGGTCGTTGCCGCCGTCGCGCGCTAGGCCCTCGAGGTAGGCGCGCATCGCCGGGATCGGCTTGTCGTAGCGGTGGCCGCGCACCCCCTCGACCATCGGGATGTGGCTGACGCCGACGCCGAGGATGAAGCGGCCCCCGTGCCAGTCGTTGAGGGAGATGGTGGCGCGCCGGGCGGTGAAGGAGTCGCGGGCATAGATGTTGGCAATCGAACTGCCGATCGTCAGGCGGTCGCTCTTCGACAGCAGGTAGGCCGCCAGCGACATCGATTCGTAGCCGCGCGACTCGGGATACCAGAAGGCGGAATAGCCATTGCCCTCGACCGCGCGCACCAGGTCGGCGAGCTGCCCGCCGTTGAGTTTGTCCGTCGAGTACCAGACGCCGAGACGACCGAATGCCATTGACTCTCTCCTGTCGAAGGGCGGCAGCTTGGCATCGCCGAATTTGAGGCACCACTCGAAACTCGATAGGCTGCGCCGAGACTTTCGGGGGAAACGAACCGCAATGCAGATCGGTGTCATCGGCCTGGGACGGATGGGCGGCAACATCGTGCGCCGCCTCGCGCGGGCGGGCCATTCCTGCGTCGTCTATGACGCCGATCCGGCACCCGGCGCGGCACTGGCCAGGGAAGGCGCGACCGCGGCCGTCTCGGTCGAGGAGCTCGTCCGGACGCTCGCCGCACCGCGCACGGTCTGGGTCATGCTGCCGGCCGGTCGCATCACCGAACAGACGATCGTCGAGCTCGGCGGCCTGATGCAGGCCGGCGATGTCGTGATCGACGGCGGCAACACCAACTTCAAGGACGACGTGCGGCGGGCTCGCGAGCTGGCGCCCAAGGGCATCAAGTACCTGGATGTCGGCACCTCGGGGGGCGTCTGGGGCCTGCAGCGCGGCTACTGCCTGATGATCGGCGGCGACGCCGAGACCGTGACGCGGCTCGACCCGATCTTCTCGGCGCTGGCTCCGGGACTCGGCAGCATCGAGCGCACCAAGGAGCGGGCCAGCCGCAAGCACGGCCAGGCGCTCGATCCGCGCGCCGAGCAGGGCTACATCCATGCCGGCCCGGTGGGGGCCGGCCACTTCGTCAAGATGATCCACAACGGCATCGAGTACGGCATGATGCAGGCCTTCGCCGAAGGCTTCGACATCATGCGCAACCGCGCCTCGGCCAGGCTGCCGGCCGACGAGTGCTACGACCTCAACCTTGCCGACATCGCCGAAGTGTGGCGGCGCGGCAGCGTCGTGACCTCGTGGCTGCTTGACCTCACGGCCAGCGCGCTGGCCAACGACGCGCATCTCGAGGGCTTCTCGGGCCACGTCGAGGACAGCGGCGAGGGTCGCTGGACCATCGAGGCGGCGATCGAGGAGGCGGTGCCGGCCGACGTTCTGGCGGCGTCGCTGTTCGTGCGCTTCCGCTCGCGGCAGGACCATACCTTCGCCGAGAAAGTGCTGTCGGCCATGCGACTGGGCTTCGGCGGCCACGTCGAGGCGCCCAAGAAGTAGCGTCGGGGCGTCTCGAGCAGGAACAACCAGGAGGAAGCCGCGATGCGGGTGGGCGTCTTTTACTTTCCGACCGACTACGGCATCGACATCGCCGAGCTGGCGCGGGCGCTCGAGGAACGCGGCTTCGACTCGCTGTTCGTTCCCGAGCACACCCACATCCCGGCCAGCCGCAAGTCGCCGTTCCCCGGCGGCGGCGAGCTGCCGAAGCGCTACTCCCACACCCACGATCCGTTCGTCGCGCTGTCCTTCGCGGCGGCGGCGACGAAAACGCTGACGATCGGCACCGGCATCCTGCTCGTGCCGCAGCACGAGCCGCTGGTCACCGCCAAGGCGATCGCCTCGCTCGACCAGCTGTCGGGCGGGCGCTTCGTGTTCGGCATCGGCGGCGGCTGGAACGTCGAGGAGATGGAGAATCACGGCGCGCGCTACCAGACCCGGTTCAAGCAGATGCGCGAGCACGTGCTGGCCATGAAGGCGCTGTGGACCGAGGAGGAGGCGTCCTACGACGGCGAGTTCGTGAAGTTCGACCGCGTCTGGTCGTGGCCCAAGCCGCGGCAGTCGCCGCATCCGCCGATCATCCTGGGCGGCGAGAGCGATCACACGCTGCGCCGCGTCGTCGAGTACTGCGACGGCTGGTTCCCGCGCACCCGCGCCGGCTTCGACGCACCGCAGGCGATCGTGCGGCTGGCCGACATGGCCGAGCAGAAGGGACGCGATCCGAAGACGCTGAGCGTCACCGTGTTCGGCGCGCCCAACGATGCGGCGACGCTCGAGGGCTACGCCCGGGCCGGCATCCACAGCGCGCTGCTGGCGGTGCCGGACAAGAGCCGAGACGACATCCTAGCTTACCTCGACCGGGTCGCGCCGCTCGTCAAGGCCGCCGCCGCGTGACCGTCGCCATCGGCCT
>CAIYWM010000152.1 GCA_903929895.1 uncultured Alphaproteobacteria bacterium | reverse complement strand
TGGGACGAAACATGAAACCCTGTCGATTGACGAAAAGTCCAGGCTGGCTGCCAAACAGGTTTAGAAAATTGGAGCCAAGCGCGGCCCATCCAAGAACAGCGCCGAATCCCCAAAACACCTGCGCAAACAAGCTTTCGCTCTCATCCGACAATGCCAGCATCGCAAAGTAGGAAAGCGCGGCAACGAACGGTAAGGCGAAGGCCAAAATCAGAACGATCTTCAATCGGCTGACGGGAATCGCGACTTCGGTGGCTTGCCCTTCACTCAAGGCCGCGCCTGACTGCGCTGTGGCGCGGGTGTTTGGCCAGTCGGCCGCGACGCTCGCTGCCGAATGTCCGACGTCGGCGCCGGCATCTGCGCCCGCAGACCGGGCCGCAGGGCTTCCACGCGAGGCGCCAGCACGGCGCAGGCGTTGGCGCCCGCCTGCCGGCCCGCCTGCGCGACCTGTGCCACGAGGCTGGGAATCGGGCCGCCGCCGACCAGCAGCTTGGAGAGGTTCGGATCGACCCCACTCGCCGTGGCCTTGCCGGCCCCGCCCTTGATGCGCATCGGCACGGCGAGCGCGGCGTTCTGAGGGTCGCGCGCCTCGGGCGCCAGGATGAACTCCCAGCCGTCGGTGCGCAGGTGGAAATAGCCACCGCCGACCAGCACGCCGCGCGGCGTGTCGACGACCAGGCGCCGGAGATTCGCGACGCCGCTGCTGACCTCGAAACGTCCGGCGATGCAGTTGAACGGCACGCCGGCATCGGTGCCGCCCAACAGCCGCTGCGTCTCCGGCGGCCAGTTCACGAGCTGGCTCTGAGGCCACATCCCCTTGCCCATGGCGACGTCGATCGAGCCGTTGGCGGTGTTCAGGGCATCGCGCGTCGTGCGGCCACCGCCGCGCAGGCGAAGGTCGACGTCGGCGACACCGTCCCGCAGGCCGAGATCGAGGCCGAGAAGGGTCGACAACTCGCCCAGGGAGACACGGTTGGCGGTGGCCGTCAGCGTGGTCTGGCCGATCCGGCCGGCCGGGTCGTAGACGAGATCGACGCCGGCCGAGCCGCCGCCAACGGTCGCCGCCGCGCGGAAGGTGAAGCGCGTTTCGCCCGACGCCAGCGTCACCGACGCGTTCTGCATCTTGGCGCCGAGGCCCACGACCTCGCCCAGCCTCACCGTCACCGAGAGAGTCGACCGGCCGAGCCAGCTTGCGGAGAACGGCATGGCCGGAATGAGGCGCGGCTGCTGCATCGGTGCCGTTGCGGGTGCCGCGGGCGCGGCGCTTGCGGGCGGTGCCTTCAATTCCGACACGTCGAGGCGCGTTATGTCGGCATTCACGATGATGGTCGGCGTGCCCTTGCGGTCGACGCGGAACAGCGCCTCGCCGGCGGCCTCGCTCGAGCCGACCTTCAACGACGTCACCTCGACCTTGAAGCCGTTGCGCTGCGTCGAGGCCTTGCTGTTCATGACATAGGGACCGCCTGCCGGCACGGGCAGGCGGATGTAGGGCCCGAACACCGAAACGTCGGGGCCCTCGGAATTAACCTGCAGCGACGTGCCCTTGGCGTTGATGCTGCCCTTGATCGAAATCCTGCCGCCGTCGAAGCCGCCCTGCAGATCGATGTTGCCGGGCAATCCGGCCATCCAGCCGTTGAACGACCCGGCCGTGCCCGTGAGCTCCATCGGCACGCCCTGCGCCACGCCGAACCTTCCGTCGACCTGCAACGTCTGGTTCGGTGCCGGCGACTTGAAGGTCGCATTCGCAATCTCGAGCGCGACGGGAGGCCGGCCGGCGCCTTCCGAGACGGTCAGGACCGAGTCGCGGACCTCGATGTTGTTGATCCACGGAAAGGCCGCGGCGGTACGAAGCTTGAGCGAGCGGTTCTCGCCGGGATGCGGCCCCGATCCATCAGGCGGCGGCAGCATTTCCAGGTTGGAATCGCCCACCTCGTTGCGCTCGACCAGGATGTCGGCGCCCTCGAGCAGGATGCGCCCGATCCTGACCTCGCCCAGAAGCAGCGAGAACGGGTCGAGAAACAGCGTCATCCGGCGCACGCGCGCCAACTCGGGCCGAGAACCCCACGCTGCGTTGGAGAGCGTGACGCCTTCGGCCACCATCGCCGGCTCGCTGCCGAGCTTGACCGACAGCGGCACGCGGGCGGCCAGCTCGCGCCCCGTGACCTTGCGGACCTGTTCGGTCATGCGCGCCTGATAGCGCGACAGGTCCCTGGTCGCGGCCCACACGACGCCGACGACGGCGACGATCGGCACCGCCACCGCCGTGATCACCGCCACGCGCTTCCAGGGAATCCGCATCCCGTTCGATTCTCGCTCAAACCCCGTCCGTCGAAAAGCCAAATGCCTCGACGGTGCGGCGGAAGTGAGGTGGCGGCTCGGCCTGTGCCTTGAGTTCACCCTTGCCCGACGGATGCGGCAGCGACAGCCGGCGGGCGTGAAGATGGAGCCGGCGAGAATCGGCGACCGCCGCCAGCAGCGCTTCCTCGCCGCCGTACTTGCGGTCCCCGAGGATCGGGCAACCGATGGCGGCGCAGTGAACGCGAAGCTGATGGGTCCGGCCGGTGCGCGGCCACAGCGCCAGCAAGGCGGCGCGGTGGCCGGCCCGGTCGATCTCGCGGAAGTGCGTGAGCGCCTTCTGGCCGTTCTCCTCGTCGACCTGCATCAGTTCGCGGTCGAAGGCGCCCGGCCGCTTGGCCAGCGGCAGGTTGATCGCGCCCTCCTTCTTGGACGGCACGCCGACG
>CAIYWM010000151.1 GCA_903929895.1 uncultured Alphaproteobacteria bacterium | reverse complement strand
GTTCGAGGCGAATTCCGCGGGGATCATGCGTTCGCGCGTGCCGATCCTCGCCGGCTACAAGAAGATCGACGACAATACTGTGGCGCTCACCACCACGGTCGTCGCTTCGTATTTCCCGTGGATGGTGCCCTACATCCTGACCGCTTCGCCCACACAATGGGAGAAGGCCGGCAAGGACTGGAACAAGGTGGCTGCCGCCGGCGGCGCGGGCACCGGGCCCTTCAAGATCACCAAGGTCGTTCCGCGCCAGTCGGTGTCGCTCGGCCGCAACGACGGGTATTGGGACCCGTCGAAGAAGGCCAAGGTCGACGCGGTTCTTCTTTTGCCGATCCCCGAGGCCAATACGCGTCTCGCCGCGCTGCGCTCGGGCCGTGTCGACTGGATCGAGGTGCCGCCGCCGGACGGCATCCCGTCGCTGAAGCAGGCGGGCTATGTGATCTCCACCAATTCCTACCCGCACGTCTGGCCGTGGTTCTACAACATGGCCGCCAAGAACAGCCCGCTGGCCGACGTCCGCGTGCGCCAGGGGCTCAACTACTGCATCGATCGCGGCGCAATCGTCTCGATGCTCAACGGCACGGCCGAGCCGTCGGTCGGCTGGCTGAAGCCCACCGACGCCGCGTTCGGCAATCCCGAGCACCGCTACACGTTCGATCCGGCGAAGGGCAAGAAGCTGCTGGCAGAAGCCGGATTCACGCCGCAGAAGCCGCTCTCGTTCAAGGTCATGATCTCGACCTCGGGCTCGGGTCAGATGCTGCCGCTGCCGATGAACGAGGCGTTGCAGGAGAACCTGAAGCAGGCCTGCGGCGTCGACATCCAGGTCGATGCCGTGGAATGGCAGGTGCTGTTGAACGCCAGCCGCGCCACGCCCGATGCACCGTCTCTCAACGGCGCGATGGCGCTGAACGTGAGTTCGCCGTCGAGCGACGTCGGCATGATGTACCGATATTTCGCCGCGGCGAATTTCTCGCCGATGGGCTCCAACTTCGAGCAGTGGAACGACGAGAAGTTCGAAACGGCGCTCAAGACCCTGGCCGAGGCGACGGACGAGGCGACGATCCTGCAGAACTTCAAGGCGGCGCACGAACGGCTGGTCGACAACCCGCCTTGGCTGTACATCGTGCACGACCTGAACCCGCGTGCCTTCAGCAAGAACGTGCAGGGCTTCGTCCCGGCGCAGTCTTGGTTCGTCGACCTGACGAACGTCAGCTTGAAGTAGGATCGGCCTGAAGCCTCGCCTGCTGGCGCGGTTGCGTCAGCGGGCGCAGAGCTTGGGGATCTTCGACAGTACCTCGATCGAACAGACCTCGGTCGGGAAGAGGGCCCATACGGCGGCGAGGATGACCGCTAGGAAGATGAATGGTCGCAGGACGCGAAACACCACCGGCAGAAGCAGCTGCAGGACCCAGTAGCCGACGAGCAGGCCGACGACCACCGCGAGCACGCGGTACTGCATGCTCCAGCTGTCCCATGGGCCGAGATTTGCCCGCGCGAGCAGTTCGTTGAGGTACTCCACGATCAGTCGCGGAACGGATCGGTCATCAGGATCGTATCCTCGCGCTGCGGGCTGGTGCTGAGCAGCGCCACCGGGCAGCCAACCAGTTCCTCGACGCGCCGTACGTACTTGATGCAGGTCGCCGGCAGCTCGGCGAAGGAACGCGCCCCCTGGGTGCTTTCGCTCCAGCCCTCGAACTCTTCCCAGATCGGCTTCAGCTTGGCCTGCGCACCCATGGTGAAAGGAAAGCGCTCGATGCGCTTGCCGTCGAGCTCGTAGCCGACGCAGACCTTGATGACTTTTTCGCCGTCGAGGACGTCGAGCTTGGTGAGGGCGATGCCGTCGATGCCGTTCAGCTTCACCGCCTGCCGCACCATCACCGCGTCGAACCAGCCGCAGCGGCGGCGGCGGCCGGTGTTGGTGCCGAATTCCTTGCCGCGATCGCCCAGCCCCTGGCCGATCTCGTCGGTCAGCTCGGTGGGGAAGGGGCCGTCGCCCACGCGGGTCGTATAGGCCTTGGCGATGCCCAGCACGTAGCCGACCGAACCGTTGCCCATGCCACTGCCGATCATGGCCTGCGCCGCCACCGTGTTGGACGAGGTGACGTAGGGATAGGTGCCGTGGTCGATGTCGAGCATGGTGGCCTGCGCGCCCTCGAACAGGATGCGCTTGCCGGCGGCACGCAGCCCGTCGAGACGCTCCCACACGTCTTCCGCGAAGGGCAGGATCTTCGGCGCCAGCTCGAGCAGCTCGGCAGTCAGCTTGGCGGCGTCGATCTGCGGCTGGCCCAGCCCCTTGCGCAGGGCATTGTGATGCGCGAGCAGCGTGTTGACCTTGAGCGGCAGCATGTCCGGCTCGCCGAGATCGCCGACTCGGATGGCGCGGCGGCCGACCTTGTCCTCGTAGGCGGGGCCGATGCCGCGGCGTGTCGTGCCGACCCGGATCACGCCGGGCGCATCCTCGCGCCAGCCGTCGAGGTCGCGGTGCAGCGGCAGGATCAGCACGGCAGGGTTGGCGATCTTAAGGCTGGCCGGCGTCACCGACAGGCCCTGCTCGGTGACCTTCCGCACTTCCTCGAGGAAGTGCCAGGGGTCGATCACCACGCCGTTGCCGATGATCGAGAGCTTGCCCGGGCGCACCACGCCGGACGGCAGCAGCGCCAGCTTGTAGGTCTGGTTGCCGATGACCAGCGTATGGCCGGCATTGTGACCGCCCTGGAAGCGCACCACGACCTCGGCGCGCTCGCTCAGCCAGTCGACGATCTTGCCTTTGCCTTCGTCGCCCCAC
>CAIYWM010000150.1 GCA_903929895.1 uncultured Alphaproteobacteria bacterium | reverse complement strand
TCGACAGCAACCGTCGACGACAGGTTAGCCACCCTCTTCTCCGACGGCAGATCCCAGAAGCTTCGGGAGTCGCTGCGCACGACAGAGAGCAAAGCTCCTAAAACTCCACGCCCGATCGCGGCGGCATCATCCGGAGACTACGATGCCCTCAAGTTCCAGCACCTAAAAGATGCAACCGTCAACCGCGCCTTCCATCAGGAGTATGGAAGCTGATCCCGACTTAAATCTCGTCGTACAGCAATCTGGTCCGCGGACGCTTCCTGCACTCTTCCATGGCAGCAACGCCACCCGGCCCACGCGTTCCGAAGGTCTTGTCATTCTGGACGAACCCACGCCGAAGCTGATCGAGGTGCTGACGCTTGCGTTCCGCCTGGAACCACACAATGACTGGCTGTTCCGCGACGACGGCCAGAAGGACCCGGCTTTCGCCCGCTACCTGAACATCTACCTCTCGGAAATCGCGAGACGGGGAGCAACCTTCATTATGAGCACTGAGATGGATGCCGCAGCCATCGTCGGCAGCAGCGTCGAAGCCGACCATTACCTGTCCATCCGCGCCCTGATTCGCATCATCCCGGCGGTGATCCACGCATGTACCCCGTGGCGACTGCACCGCATGATCGCCATGGAATATGCGCTTTCGCGGGCTCATCCAGGCCTGAAGCATCTGCCTCATCTCGTGTTCATGGGTGGTATCGAGCCGCGCAGCCAGTCGACCCGACGCATCGGTCGTTACCTCAAAGAGCGACACTCTCTGTTGGCGGCGGAAACGGCTGATCCCCGCGTCGCCGCTCTGGCCTGCCGCAGGGGCGCCATCGAGACTGGCCGTGCGAGGCCGCTGTTCGGTGGACCTGAAATGATCTTTCTGCTCTACCGCTCTAGGCTGCGCCACCAGGCGGATGTCAGCACGGGCCATGCGTTTGAACGACCGGCGTAAGAACTCTCTGCGCCGCCTTCTGAGGTCCGAACAAGCACTATGAAGTTCCGTATCCTTCTTGCCGTGGTCGCGGTCATCGGCGTCGCGTGTGCGGGCTACTTCTATGTGCTGCCACTGCGGCGCGCCGCTGAGGCTCCGCCCGAATTGGTGGCGAGTACTTATCGCGGCATGGTGGTGCGTGGCCGGCTGGAGCCGGTCACAGGCGTCATTCACCTCGGCGCCTTCACGGAGGCGGGCAACGTCACCATCGGCAGGATGTTCGTCGAGGCGGGGGATACCGTCCGAGAAGGTCAGGTTCTCGCCGAACTCGGCAATACGCCGGCGCTTCAGGCACGGGTGATTGCCTCCGAGGCCGAGGTCGAATTGGCCAGGCGCAAGCTGGCGCAGACGCGCCAACCCTACCGCGCGGGCGCGGCTGCTGCCCTGCAGGCAGCCATCGAGACGCGCCGTATCGACGTCACCGTGGCTCAGGATCAGGTGACGCGCAGCCATGGCCTCGCCGATGGTTTCCGCGCCAAGGCGGACAAGGTGCGTGACGCCGGAACGCTGGCCAGGGCCCAGGCCGAACTTGCGCAAGCCGAGGCCAACATGAAGGCGCTCACCGACGTGTCTCCCACCGAGGTCGCGGTTGCCGAGGCCGAAGTGGCGCGGGCGGAGGCGAATCTCGCCGCCAGCAAGGCCGCGGCGGAACTCTCTCTCCTGCGCGCGCCACTGGCCGGCGAGATCATCAAGGTCGATCTTCGCCCCGGCGAGCCCCTGGCCGGCGGCGCTGTGCTGCAGCTTGCCGACATGGCGCATGTCAAGATTGTGGCCGAAGTGGACGAGCGCCTGATCGATCGGGTGCGGGTGGGTGATCTTGCCAAGGTGAAAGTGCGCGGCGGCATAAGCACCATCGGCGCGCAAGTGACCAAGATCGGCCGGCTCGTTATTTCGACGCACCGGATGCCGCTCGACGCGGCCACAGGGCGCGGTGGCCGTTTCATCGAGGTCGAGCTCGCGCCGAAGGGTCGCGAAGGTCTGCCGCGCGTCGCCGGGCTCGAGCTCTCGGTTGCCTTCGACGCTGCCACCTCGGCCGAATGATGCGCGCAACGGCCCTCCTCCGCCTGCTGCGCTTCGTGTCCCTCCTGAGCTTGCGCCAGTCGCTGCGCCGGGCGAGGCGCAGCCTCGCTTCCTTCGTCGGGGTGATCGGCGGGCTGGTGCTGGCCTTCGCCCAGATCGGCATTCAGGACGCGCTCTATGACGGTGCCATCCGGCTGCACAAGACGCTGAATGGCGAGGTGATCATCGTGCCCGCCGAATTCGACATGCTGCTCAACCCGGTCTGGCTCGAGCGCAATGCCCTCAGCACCATCGCGGGACAGCCTGCCATTGCCGATATCACCTATCTTTATACCGCGGCACCCGCCATTCGCGGCATCAGCGGCAACAAGGTGCAGCAACTGCTGGTGCTGGGGCTGGATCCCTATGCGCCCGCGATCGACACGCGGCGCATCGGAGCAGACCTCAGCAAGATCCTTATTCCCGGCCATGCCCTGTGGGACAGCCGCTCGCAGCCCCATTGGGGCGACATCAACGGCGCGCTGAAGCGCCACGGCTCAGTCGACCTGCAGACGGCGATGGCCAATCTCAGCCTGCAGACGCCCATCACCATCGTCGGCACCTATGCGCTGGGTGGCTCCATCACCGTGCTGGGATCGATGATCGTATCGCAGGATACATTCCGCGATTTCGGTGGCCAGAGCGCCGAACGCCCCAACATGGCCGTCATCAAGCTCCGCCCCGGAGTGACCTCCGAGGCTGCGGTGGCTGAGTTCAATCAATTGCTGCCCGGTCACGTGCGTGCCGTCAGCACCGCGGCGCTCATCGCCGAGGAGCGCCGCTTTTGGAGCGAGGAGACGCCCATCGGCTATTTCCTCGATCTTAGTGCGGCGATCGGCATCTTCATCTGCGCCGTCTTCGTCGGCCAGGCACTGGTGCAGACGATCGATGAGAATCTGTCGGAGTATGCCGTCCTGCGTACGCTTGACGTTCCGGACGGGGCCATGCTCCTCGCCATCGTGCTGACAGGTCTGTTTCTCGTTCTCGCCGCCTCGCCCTTCGCGGCGGGCGTCGCCATGGTGATCTACCATTTTGCCGCCGCCGCCACCGACCTCCCCTTCGACATGACGTTGAAGCGCTCCGCCGATATCGTCGGCATATCGCTGCTCACCGCGCTGTTCGCGGGGCTGCTCACCGGCCGCCGGCTGGTGACGGCGGATCCGGCGCGGCTGCTATGACGGAGGTGGCCCGGGCGGCGAGGCCGCCGCTCCTCGACATCTGCAACCTCTCCTTCGGCTATAGCGAGCGGTTGGTGTTGAAGGGCGTGAACCTTACCCTCGCTGCCGGGGAGATGATCGCCATCACCGGCCCATCGGGATCGGGCAAGTCGACGCTGCTGGCACTGGCTGGTCTGCTCCGCCGTCCCCCGCCGGGATGCGTCTGGCACTGGGGGCAGGACATGGGCCAGTGTAGCGCCGCACTGATGGCCCAGCGCCGCAGCAGGCTGCGCTTCATCTTCCAGCGCCCCTATCTGCTGCGATCCCTCACTGTCATCGAGAACGTCACGACGGGCGCCCTGCGCTCATCAGAGCCCAACGAGGCGCTGAACGCTCGGGCGCACGGCATCCTGGACACGCTTGGCCTGCGTGAGATCGCCGGGCGCTGGCCCGAGCAGATATCGGGGGGGCAGCAGCAGCGGGTGGCCCTTGCCAGGGCCGTCATCGGCAAACCGGACCTGCTCTTCGCCGACGAGCCCACTGCGTCGCTCGACTACGCCTCCGCGATGGTGGTCGTCGGTGAAATGCGCAAGCTTGCCGAGCAGGAAAGCTGCGGCATCATCGTCACGACGCACGACCCGCGCATCAGCACCCACGCCACCCGCCGCCTCAACCTGGCGGATGGGATGTTCGTCGACGCAGTCGAGACGGCGTGACAGGGGCCTCTCGTGGTCTGAACGCTTCTGACAAGGCCACGCTGGAAAACATCGAGACAGGCTGTCCCCCGACTCCGCCTAGGGATCGTCCTCTTGACAGGCGAGCGGCCGCGGCAATGCGTTCCCAGCCGGCCTCTACGACCGCACCATAGCTGAACCACTCTACGTCGCCGCCGCCGTCACCTGAGGGTCAGCATGTAACCTCGACCAACCGAACCGTGCCCTTCCTCGCCGACTACATGAGCGCCAACTATGCTGCTACCACTTGGTCGGGGCGCCTAGAGACCCGCACCGCTTCGCCTTCGGCGGAGGTGGGCTGACCCCGTTTGTGGCGGGCCAGGGCCAGATCCCTGCAGACGCCGGGCTTCTGCGAAACTTCGCTGCTCGGTACAGGAGCTGCGTTGTGCGTCGCGCCAGGCACAGCGTCGCAGGTTCGGTCGGAACTCGGCGTGGAGGGCGATGCCGAGCTCGGCACGGTGCAAGGCTCCCCGGTCCGCCTTCAGGGCAAGATCGCCTGGGCCCACGAGTGGCAGACGGCCACCACTGCAACCGCCTGGTTCCAGGCCCTGCCCGGCGCCAACTTCACGGTCTTCGGTGCCCCGCTGCCCTCCGACATCGCCGTGTTGCGGCTATTCTCCGAAGCCGAACTCGACCGTGGCTGGTCGCTGCGCCTCTCCGAGGCAAGTGTCACCGATTCGGTTCTATTGCTTCTTCTGATATCTGTGCGTCGCTGCCATTTGAAATCGCATGCAAGTTATCGTCATCCTCCGTTGGTTCTTTTATCAAGCACTGCTGATTGCGAAAATTGTGGCCGGGACGGTTGCGATTGTTCTGGCCGTGGTCGCGGTGCTCGTGGCGATGCCAAGGGCGATCGACTGGCAGGACCTGAAGCCGAAGCTCGGCCTTGCCTTGACCTCCGCGACCGGCCGGACGGTGTCGCTCGACGGACCGCTCTCGGTCGAGTTTCTCCCGTGGCCGGCTCTGTGGGTCGGCGACGTGCGGATCGCCAACGCGCCCGGCGCGGCGACGCGGAGCATGCTCGAGGTACGCCGGCTCAGTATCCGGCTGTCCCTGAAAGCGCTGATGAGGGGACGCATCGAGATCTCGAGCATCGTCCTCGACGAGCCGCTGCTGGCGATCGAGCCGGATGCCGACGGCCGGCCCAACTGGTGGTTGCCGGCCCTCGAATCCGGCAGTGGCGCGGAGGCCGCCGGCCTGCCCGTTACCCTTGACACGGTCGAAATTCGAAACGGCCGCCTTCTCCATGCCATCGGGCTGGTCGACCAGCCGCTCGAGGCACACGCCGTCGGCTTCGTGGCAACAATCGATCCCCACCGGGAACGGGTGAAACTGCAAGGGACTGCCATCATCAACGGCTTGCCGACACGGATCAGCATCGGCATCCGGACCGAATCCGCGTCCGGACCGCCGGTCACCGTCCACGCCGATCTGCCCGGTGGCCACCTCGCATTCGAGGGATGGACGGGACACCGCTCCACCGACGATCCGCTGCACGGCAGCATGAGCGCAACGTCCACGTCGCCGGCGACCTTCATCGCCTCCCTGGCGCAGATGATGGGTCGCCCGCCGATTGCCCTCGACGAACTCCCGATTCGAAGGGTCGAGGCGTCCGGTGACGTCACGCACGACGGCCAGCGCTTCTCGATCAAGGGCCTGACCCTCGAGATCGACGGCGTGCAGGTCTCCGGCTCCCTCGACATTTCGGCCGGTGATACCGTCGAACTATCCGGTCGCTTGTCGGTTCCCCGGCTGGATGCCGACCACTGGATCACCCACCTGCGGGACCATCCGCTCGCACTCCCCGCCGAGGCCCTGCCAGGTGGCGCGACCGCAATGCCCCTCCCGCGCGCCGACCTGGTGGTGCAGGTCGGCGAGACGCTCTACCGCCAGGACACCATTCGGAACCTCGTGGTGGCTTTTAAGTTCGACGGAGAGGGATTTCACGCCCGGGAAGTGATTGCCGTGCTTCCGGGCGATTGCCGCCTCTACTACCGCGTCGACCAAGGTAGCCAGGTTCTGGCCAACCACCCTGACATGGTCGAGATTCACGCGAATCGTCTCCGCGACACTCTCCGGTGGATCGGCATCGACACAGCGGCGGTGCCGGCCGACAGGCTCCAGCAGCTCCGGTTCGAGGGTCGAACCCGCGTGTTCGACGGCGCCATCCAGGTCAGCGACGCGACCTTCACCCTGGATGATCAATCCGGGACGGGAACAGCGCGTGCGTCCCTGGCCATTCCGACCACGATCAGCGCCCGCTTCGACCTGCCTCGGTTCGACCTCGATTCCTATCGCCTGACCGAGCCGGCCTTGCAAAAGATGGTTCCGCCCCCGACCAAGCGCCCCGACAACCAGGCGGACGCAATCGGCCCCCCTGTGATCGACATCAGCCTCAAGGTGGGCCAGGTGACGTATCGCGGAGAACCGGTGCACGACGTCGATGCCCAGGTCGTGATCCAGGGCAACCGGCTCGCCCTCGAGCGGGTCGGCGTGGGCAACCTGTTCGGCGCGCGGCTCGAAATCTCCGGCTCGGTCGACGATTTCGCAACGAGCCCGCGCTTCGAGCTCGGCTGGCGCGGTGTCCTGCCGGACGTCGACCGCGTACTCGACTATGCCGGGCTGCCGCGCTTCGCCCGCGGTCGCATCGGGACCGGCCAGACGTCGGGGCGGGCGATCGGCACGCTCGGCGAGGTCGAGCTCCCCGCGTTCTCGGTCGACATGCTTGACGCGAAAATCTCTGCCGAGGGCCACGTTTCCTTCGGCGAGGAACTGTGCTTCGACTTCCCGCGCTGGTCTCTGGTTACAACCGACATCGGGGTGATCGCCGCAGTGGCCAGCGGCACGGTGCATCGGCCGGTCGGCGCGCTCAATGCCACGGGCAGCTTCCGCGGCGACGCACAGCGTGCCGCGTTCCAGGGCGACATCACCCTGGACGGAATGAAGCTGTCGGGCACGTTGGCATCGACTCTCGCCCCGCACCCTATGGTTTCCATCGCGCTGCAGGCGCAGCAGACCCTAAGACTCGACCGCTGGCTGCCCGAGCCGCCGCTGAGCAGTGCCGCCCACTCCCTTCGCGGCAGGACCGCTCGCGCCGCCTCCGCGGGAGAACCGGCATGGCTTGCCGCCTTGAGGTCGCTGAACGGCGACCTGTCTCTGGCCGCCCCCGCACTCGCCTGGGGTCCGTACGAAATGACCGGCTTTGCGCTATCGGCCCGCTTAAAGGACGGACAACTGGCGGTCGAGCGCTTTGCCGGCAGCCTCGGAGGAGCGACTGTGCAGCTATCCGGCAGCGTTGACGCGCAACAGGTCCCGGCCGCGCTTTCGGTCGACGGCGAACTGCTCGACATCGACGTTTCACGCGTCATCGCCGTTGCGCACACGAAGAACGACTTCGGGACTGATGACCTCGCGGTGGCGCTGCATGGGAAGATATCGCTGGCAGGGATGGCCCTGCGCGCCCGCGGTACGACCCTGGACGACGCCCTCCAGTCTCTCTCGGGCACGGCCCGCACCACGGGCGAGATCCGGCCGGTGATCACGCGAGGCTCGCTGTCGCTGGCAAGCTTGGCGACAGGCATCGGCAGCCTGTTCAGCAGCGAGATGGGCTTCGCCTCGGCGATCATCGAGAGCTTTATCGACCGCCAGGTGAGCTCCCGGGGCGCGCTGGAAGTCGGCGACGGCATTGTGTACCTGCGCGACTACCTGCTCGAGGGCGAGAAGGCCAAGGCAGTCATTCATGGCCATGTCGACCCCCTGAACAAGGCCATCGACACACGGATCGAGTTGAACAACAAGGACGGCTCGATCGACTACTCGATGTCGTTGCGCGGTCCTTTGCATGCGCCAACGCTACAGAGCGAGCCCCTCAGGGGCCGATAGGGCCGTCCTTGGCGGGCCCAGATCCGAAGTCCCCAGAACCCGTCACCGCTACATTCCAAAATGGATATAGCCTTCCCGGCGATTTACGCGGACTACAGTGAGGCGCCATATCGTCAATCCATTGTAACAGGCGTGACATGGCAGACGTTCGCAAGGAAACCGACAAACAGGGTGAGGTCAGCGCTCCCTAGACACGCTCTCCTCTACCTGTCTCGCTCAACATACCTTTTCACCCTACGCGCGCAACGCGGCATATTTGAGAAGCGACTTTTTGAGGCTTGGTTGGCGCGTAGACGGCCCGCCGAAGCGAGTTCAGCGCCCAACCGAAGCGTTGACCTTGGCTGTTGCCTTGGGACCGTGGAGAAGGCACGCCGGAACATCGCCGCGTTATATGCCGCGGCCGCTTCCCTTGGAGCCACATCGTCAGGCCCCAACAGTCCGTATCCGCCGCGTCGAGCCATCTCATCTGCGCCGGACCCGTGAGCTGCATGAACACCGTGACGGTGCCATAGAGGGCGCCGCAGGCGAGAACGGACCGCTGCCCGTCGGGACGTGCCAGCGTCGTGATTTCCATGGCTGGCCGACTGTTCTGGTCACGGTCAGAATTAACGGAGCCAGCCGTTGCAAAATTGCGGTTGCCATCCCAGTCACCTTCTTGCGCCAATCAGGGCCGTTTGCAGGCGCCTGAGCAGGCCGGCGCAGCCGGCCTCGATCAGGTCGAGGGCCCGTTCGAAGTCCTCATTCGTCCCACCGAACGGGTCCTGGATATCGCGAACGCCCAGAGCTGGCGCGTACCACATGAACATCTGCGGCCGCTCGGTGAGGCCGCTCGGCGCCAACCACCGCATGGCAGCTAGATGGGTCCGATCCATGGCCAAGGGATAGTCAAAGTGTGCCATGTCTGCGGCGGCAAGAGGCCGAGCCTTGAGGTCATCAATCGCGTAGCCCCGGCGCCCGGCCGCCTCGATGGCGAGGGGTGAAGGCGGCTGATCCGTATAGCCGCCATAGGTTGCCGCCCCGTCGATTTCGAACGAGTCGGCCAATCCTGCGCATCTGACGATCGTCCGCAGGGCGCCGACCGCCATGGGGGCCCGGCAGATGCCGCCGGTGGACACGAAAAGAATGCGTATCGCCATGTGTTCCTCTCGGACTGAGGGGCCGTTTCAGTAACCTCTACGCACGCCGGCAAATAGATCCGGAACGTGGCGCCGGGTCCATCGGGCGAGAGCGAAAGCGTGCCCGCCGCATCGCACACGACATCGTACGACGTCGCGAGGCCGAGGCCCATGCCTCGCCCACCGGCTTAGTCGTGAAGAATGGCGACAATCGGCTACCGCAGCGTTAGCGATCCCGTACCGGGCCAACAACGGATTCCGGCCTCACCAGTGCGATTGTCGGAGATGAACAGAACACCATTACGCCGCCTGCCAAGGCCGCGGTAAATGTGCGACGACCATCGGGCTAGCGTGTAATTCTCAACGTTAAGAAGCATCCTACCATAAACCAGTGCGGCACGAGTCATTGGCAACTACGGCGGGCGCATGTCCTCGCTGGTGACAGAGAGCGCATAGGACCAGTTGAGTTGGCATCAAACTCTATTGCCCCACCAGCACACCCATCATGTTGCCGTCGATCCCGCAGGTACTACTCTGCCGACACCTTCGGCACGAAGGGCTTCAAATAAGTGTGGTAGGTTCTTGCGAGCGGTAGAGGCGACAAATGGAATCTGCCCTCTTTTCCGAGAGCGGACTTCGAAATGGACGTGCCTACTACCCGCATTACACACTTATCGACAAACTGATTGGCTCCGGGAAATATCCGCTCGGCAAACAGCTTCGAAGCAAAGTCCCTACCATCGAAATTTGCTCGAACCAGTGCCGATCCATCTGCGTCGAGACAAAAGCGCCAATCCTGTATTGCCATCGCGTCTTCG
Source organism: uncultured Alphaproteobacteria bacterium (assembly GCA_903929895.1). Taxonomy (GTDB): domain Bacteria; phylum Pseudomonadota; class Alphaproteobacteria; order Reyranellales; family Reyranellaceae; genus Reyranella. Next base: position 6,343 of record CAIYWM010000150.1, on the reverse strand, counting down.
TTGATCCGATGCAACAGAGCCAACGTCTCAGCCTCTCCCAACAAGGACGCCCCTTGCCGATGGCCGCGGCTGCTATCCATCGATGCCTTCGAGCATTTGAAATTCTGGCTCCCGTTCCGGGATCAAGCATCGGCTTTTTGCCATGGAATCTCCCCGTGATCCCGGGAGATGCTTCCATTTTGGCGGTAACTTTCGCCCAGCTTTCCGAAGTTTCCCGCAGCAGAGCTTGTGTCCATTCGAGGCTATCCGTGAGTTGGAGGCAGTCATGCACTGGCTCCATTGCCCGAGCTCACCGCCATTTGTTATAGACCGGCATGAAAAACCCGGAGCCAGCCCGCTTGGCCTTCGCCCATAAGCAAACGCTCGCCTACCCCTCCTTCGATATCACGCTCGGGCCGATAGATTGCCAGCAGACCGCGTTGCTACGCGACTCATTCCACCGAATAGCGAACTCTCTTCCCTGAGCAGATCGGTGGCGTGCTCGCAGGCCAGCCCGCTGGCCATATTGCGGGAGACCCCGCTCTTCCGAGACATGGCACCGGCGCGGTTCGCACGGTTGCTGGGCGCCATGGAGCCCCTCGCCTATCGTGCCGGCGAGGTGGTTGCGCGGGCGGGAGAACCTGCTGCAGTCCTGCTGCTCGCCGCGCAGCAGGACTTCCAGCTCGTCACGCCCGGCGGGCGCGAGGTCGCCGGGCTCGTCGCTTCGTGTGGCGAGGAAATCGCGACCGGCATCGATCGCTATGCCCTCTCGGCCGTGGCGCGTCGTGACGGGACCGGCTGGAGTGTGCCCGCCGATGCTCTAAGGGCCTTCGCCCGGGACAATCCCGAGTGCGTCGGCCTTGCCTTCAGCGAGTTCACCTCGCGACTAGCGATGGAACCGCTGGCGCGGCCGTCGACGCTGCCGACCCGGCGGCCGTTGCAGGTCGGCCTGTTCGAGGTGATCGGCTGGACGATGGCCGTGGCGTTGCCCCCTCTTGCTTATTTACTCGGAGCCTACATCGGCTGGACACCGCCGGCCGCTATGACGATCGCCGTCGGAACGGCCATGATCGTGCTGTGGGTCTTCGCGCTCGTCGACGAGTTCGTCCCACCCTTGCTGGCCATAGTCGCCATGCTGTTCGTAGGGCTGGCCCCTCCGGGAGTGGCGCTGGCCGGCTTTTCCTCCGCCGGGTTTGTGATGCTGGTGGGGGTGTTCGCACTGGCAGCGATCATCACGGCCTCCGGGCTGAGCTATCGTGCGATGCTGTGGCTGCTGCTCAAGATGCCGGACCGGCCGCTCTTCCATCGCTCGGTTCTGCTGTTCGGCGGATTTGCCCTGTCGCCTGTGATGCCCTCGGGCAACAACCGACTCTCGCTGCTCGTGCCCCTGTACCGCGACATGCTGGAGGGTTTGAAGGTGCCCCCCGGAAGCCGAGCCGCCACCGGCCTCATGGCGGCGACTTTCTCGGGTGCGATGCTGATGTCGCCGATGCTTGCGACCAGCAAGTCGGCCAACATCGTGGCAGTCAGCCTACTGCCGGCGCAGATCCAGGCCGAGTTTCTGGGCCTGTTCTGGGGGCTCGCGGCCGGGGTCGCAGCGCTTGGCGTGACCGTCCTGCACGGCGTATTGTCCGCCGGACTGTTCCGAGGGCCTGCCCCTAGCTCCCTGCCCAAGGAACGCATTGTCGAGCAGCTCGCACTGCTCGGCCCGCTGGCGCCGGCCGAGCGACTGGCAGCCCTCGGTTTCCTGTTCTTCTTCGCTGCCGCTGGTACCTATGCTTGGCACCAGGTCCCGTTGGCCTGGTTTGCCGGGGTCGTCCTCGTCGTCCTTTTGCTCTCGGGGCAGTTCTCAAAGCAGGACTTTCGCCGCGAGATCGACTGGCCAATGCTGTTCTTCCTGGTCAGTTTGGACAGCATCACACGCATCATGGACTATCACGGACTGCAGGTCGCCCTGGCCGGGGCACTCGCGCCGTGGTGCCAATTCGTGGATGGAAGGCTGGAAATCTTCGTCCTGGCCGCGCTGGCCGTCACGCTGCTGGTACGTCTCGTCCTGCCGCTCACCGCGGGCATGCTGGCATCGTTCGTGATTCTGATGCCGATCGCAGAGGCGAACAGCATCCATCCCTGGATCTGCCTGTTCCTGGCGACAATGTTCAGTGACATCTGGTTCCTGCCGTACCAAAGTTCTGTCTTCCTGCAGTTCACTTCGCAAGTTGCACCGAACAGCTTCGATCGTCGGCGTTTCTTCCTCTACAACAACGGCATGAACGTCGCACGGATCGTCGTGGCCTACGCCTCGATACCGTGGTGGCGCTGGCTGGGGTTGGCATGAGGCGGAAACTACGGCGCCTGATGATCTTCGGATTCGTCCTGGGCGGGCTCCTTGCGCTCGGAGGCTTCCGGGCGTCGCTGCCTCGGCTCCTGATCCTGCATTCCGGGAGCGAGGGGAGTCCCTGGGTACAGAGGCTCGACCTCGCCTTCGAGCGCGAGCTGCAGGCGAGCCGTCAGCCCGTCCGGGTGGAACGGCACTACCTGCGTCTCGACGAGCCAGGAACCAGTCCGGAAGCGGTCCGGGTCCGGGTCCAGGATGCGCGCCGGGCGATGGACAGGTTGTCTCCGGACCTGCTGATCGCTGTGGACGACGAAGCGAATGACCTCTTGGCCCGTCATGACGCCGGTCGGCCGGACCTGCGCCGGCTCTACGTCTCGATCGATCAGCCCCCGTCTCGCTATGGCTACGACGGGCGCGCCTCAGTAACCGGCGTGGCCGAAACCCTGCCGCTCGTGGCAGTCCGGGATGCCATCGAGGCGCTGCGCGGAGTGCGCCCCTTTGCAGCGGGGACCGAGCCGCGCCAACCGCTGAGGGTCGCTGCCCTGGCACGCAACAGCGAGACGGGCCGAGCAGAGCTCGAGCAGGTGCAGCGCTTCGACTGGGCTCCGCTGCAGCTGGTCGACGCGGCGGCAGCTAGCGACTTCGGTCAATGGAAACGGATCTGTGAGTCATGGGCCGGAAAGGCCGACGTTGTCCTCGTGCTGAGCCATCGCGGCATGCCGCTGCTCGCGGGATCGGCCAAGGCAGTGACGGGTGCCGAGTTGGCAGAATGGATGGAGCGCGCTTGCCCGCCCGTGCCGATCGGCATGAGCTCTGGATATGTGGCAGATGGCGGCGGCCTGAGCATCGCGCCATCGCCGGAGGAGTATGGCAAGATTTCCATGCGCATGGCCCTGGAGTGGCTTGCTTCGGACCGTCGGGCCAAGCCGCCGGAGGCTCGGGAGGCCACGCATTTCGACGTGGCACTGAACGCACCCCGCCTGCGGCGCCGCGGCTTGCACCTGCCGCCCCTGTACGTCGAGGCGGCGCATGCCCGGAACGCCTATTTCGACTGAAGGGGTCGCCTCAATGCAGGTTGCCGCCTTCGCAGCCAGTGGAAACAACTGGAAAATTCCCGCCGGAGCAATCCAAGGTTAAGGGATTTGAGCACCAGTCGCATTTTTGCGTCGGCTGAACCGACTTTCAAACTTGGGCGTGGTTCTACGGTACCAGCCCTAGAAAGTTGGCCACGACCGAATGCCTAGACTAATACCGTACACGACCCATTTAGGTGTAACGGTTCCCGAACACGTACGGGTCTAGCGAAGCCTGCGCTTCAATGCGCAGGTGATGCCATTTTGCGGGGCCACCGTAGTAGGCGAGGCTGCCGGGCGCGGCGTTACCGTCACCGTTGTAGTAGCTGAGACAGTCGCGCAGCGGCGCGGTCATGCGGTCGACCTCTCGGCAATGCTTCGCGTACGCGTCCTCAGTCTCTTTCTTCACGTCGACGATGCCTGCGCCACGCTGTTGCATAGTCTTCAGCATCCACACCACATAATCCGTGTGGCCTTCCAGGCCGCGCGTGAAGTTGAACTGACCACCTCCCCCCCTGCGGGCCCGACATGATCAACAAGTTGGGGAATCCGTGGCTGTGCATGCCGAGGAAGGTACGCACGCCTTCATCGCGCCACTTGTTGCGCAGAGTGCGGCCATCACGGCCTACGATCATATTGAAAGTGCCCGTCGCCATCCACTCGAAGCCGGTGGCATAGATCAGCGTGTCAAGTTCGTATTCGATGCCTTCGTGCACGACGCCCTTGGGCGTAATCCTGCTCACGCCCAGGAGCGCAGTATCAACCAGATGCACGTGTGGAAGGTTGAAAGTCGGTAAGTACTCATCGTGGAAGGTCGGTCTTTTGCAACCATACGGATAATAGGGCTTCAGCGCCGCAGCGGTTTGAGGATTCTTTACCACCTCGTCCACGCGCGCACGAATCTGCTCCATGATCCGGAAATTTGTGTTGAGCTGCGCCTGGATCATCTCCTCAGGCGATAACTGGCGTTCGTAGACCTTGCGTTCCTTCAGCTGGTTGACACGGCCTGCAAGGAAGTCGTCGTTGCCCTGCAGGGCTGTGCGACCGGAGGAGATCGTGGCAAGACGCTCACGCCGCACCTTGGCCCAACCCGGCTCCTTCGACCATGCATCAATCTCTTCCTGCGTCGTGGCGCGCTGGTCGCGCACGTCGATGGTCGAGGGCGTGCGCTGGAAGATATAGAGTTCCTTCACCACTTTGGCGATCTCGGGAATCACCTGTACGGCCGTCGCCCCGGTGCCGATGATACCAACGCGCTTGCCTTCAAGATCGTACGTGTAATCCCATCGAGAGGTATGAAACGCCTTGCCTGTGAAGGTTTCCATGCCTTCGATACGCGCCAGCTTTGGCGTGGTTGGAATGCCGTTGGCGAGCACAACTTACCGCGCGCGCATGCGGTCGCCTCGGTCGGTTTCGATCGTCCAGCGCGCACCATCCTCATGCCAGGTGGTGCGCTCGACAGTGGTGTGAAACAGGCAACGGTCGTAAAATCTGTAACGCTCGGCCATCGCTTGGCAATATTCAAGGATCTCGAACCCCGAGGCGAACTTCATGCTCGGATAGCAGCCCATCTCCTCCAGCAGCGGCAGGTAGGAGTAGGATTCGACATCACAAGCGATCCCCGGATAGCGATTCCAGTACCAGGTACCTCCGACATCGCCGCCCTTTTCGCAGAAACGAACATCGCTGAAGCCTGCGGCTTGAAGCTTGTACCAGAGCACCAATGCACCAAAGCCGGCGCCGATCACCAGGACCTCACACTCGTCGTTAAGCTTGTCGCGAGGAATAGCCGGCGCGGAATAAGCGTCCTCAAGATACTTCGCGAATTCACCTTCCATCGCCATGTAGTTGGCGGCACCGCGGCGCGCCTCCTTGTTGGCGAGGTACTTGGCCTGCTCCGTGGCGTTAAACTTCGCGCCCGGATGCGTAAGCACTCATCAACGATAGAGAACCACCGGTACGTCATGCGCATCGCCGGCAACGATAAGGAGGGCTAAGTGCAGCTCGGCAACTCTATCGATCCGGAGGCTAAGTACTGGTATTCGTTACGACCGCTCGCCCTCCCTAGACGGGCGTCGACGCTCAGACCTGTTGGCCGATCAGCTCGACCGGGAGGTCGGCGCGATGACTGTATTCAAGCAGATCGTCGGTCGCCGTAGCCTCGTCCACGAGGACACCAAAAACGTCAATTTCTCGGTGGTCGACTTTCGCGGCGCCACCTGCCACTTTGCCGACTCAGACTTCGATGGCGAGCCCGTCCAGATCTACGAACCCGGCCCGGACTACACTGTAGCCCTGCCAGATGACGTCCCGCCGCCCAATAATAGCGGCGGCGCCTTGCCCGGCGCGCCCGGTGACGACGAGACCCTGTTCGATGGCCCACCCAACATTACGATTCCCCCCTGTTGGCGGAGATCCCCGCAAGAAGATCTACGTCGATGGGGGTGGCGTCACCATCGTCACCGAGCGTGTCGAGTATCTCGGCGAGAACGGGAAGTTGGTCACCGAGAACCTCCCGGATTTCACGAAGGCGGCCTCCCGCCGACGATGAAGTCGGCCGGCAGGTAGACCAGCCAGGCGCCGTAAGAGACAAGACCGACACCGGAGAGGTCGCGCAGAAGTGCAGGTAATACGGCGAACAGGATCGACCCAATGGATCGCATTGTTGAACAGAACCAGTTTGGCTGCAGTTTTGCTTCAAGGTTTGCGCGGTGGCGCGTTACCTAGCATGGCTGTTGATGTAGTCCCGACAAAAACGAGTGAAGCGGGAGATCGCAGCCATCGGCAGGAACTTGAAGCCGGGCGGTTCGTCCTTTCCGCGGAGGGCAATGAAGCCTTTGAGAGTACCGAGGTACGCTGTTGCTAACATTAGACTGCCTCACGAGCGCTTCGCCCAACCCAGCCACGGCTGCGCTTCGACCAAGCGAATACACAGCTGCCCTGATCTACGTGATCC
>CAIYWM010000149.1 GCA_903929895.1 uncultured Alphaproteobacteria bacterium | reverse complement strand
TGCGCAAGGCGCAGGACTGGGGCCTCGACGCCTACGGGATCTCCTTCCATGTCGGCAGCCAGCAGACCGACCTCGACCAGTGGGACAAGGCGCTGGCCGAGGTCTCGCAGATGTTCTTCGCGCTGGCCGAAGCGGGCGTCGACCTGCGCATGGTCAACCTGGGCGGCGGCTTCCCGGCGCGCTATCGCGCCGAGGTGAGCGGCCTCGAGGCCTATTGCGACGCGGTCACCCGCGCGCTGGTCCGCCACTTCGGCAATCGCATGCCCGAGGTCATCATCGAGCCGGGCCGTTCGATGGTGGGCGACGCCGGCGTGATCCAGAGCGAGGTCGTGCTGGTCTCGCGCAAGGCTTCGGGCGACCGCAAGCGCTGGGTCTACCTCGACATCGGCAAGTTCTCGGGCCTGGCCGAGACGATGGACGAGAGCATCAAGTACCGGCTGCGCACGCCGGGCGAGGGCACGCGCATGGGCCCGGTGGTGCTGGCCGGCCCGACCTGCGACTCGGCCGACATCCTCTACGAGAAGACGGAGTACAAGATGCCTCTGTCCCTCCGGCCCGGCGACAAGGTCGAGATTCTCTCGACCGGCGCCTATACGACGACCTACTCTTCGGTCGCGTTCAACGGCTTTGCGCCGCTCAAGTCGGTCTGCATCTGAACTGACACAATTCGGGCGTACGGAACGACGGGGCCTTGAGAAAGGCCCCGTTGGTGTTTTTACTGACTGCGGACGAATGAAACGGGGACGCTGAAATGGCGAAGAAGACTGCACGCAAGCCCTCGACGAAGAAGTACCTCGATTTCCACGGCCGCCTGGTCATGGTGGGCTTCGGCTCGATCGGCCAGGGCGTGCTGCCGCTGATCCTGCGCCATATCGGCATCAAGCCCGAGCAGATCACCATCATCACCGACGACATGCGCGGCGGCGAGGACGAGGCCGAGCGCTTCGGCGTCGAGTTCGTCGAGAAGCGCCTGACCGAGTCCAACGTCCGCTCGACCCTCGACAACCGGCTGGGCCAGGGCGACTTCCTTCTCAATCTCTCGGTCGAGGTCGCCTCGACGGCGCTGATCGAGCTCTGCCAGAAGAAGGGCGTGCTCTACCTCGACACCTGCATCGAGCCCTGGCCGGGCGGTTACTCCGATCCCAACCTGTCGGTCTCGCGCCGCTCGAACTATGCGTTGCGCGACACGATGTTGAAGCTCAAGGCCCGCCACAAGGGCGGCACGACGGCGGTGGTCGCCCATGGCGCCAATCCGGGCCTGGTCTCGCACTTCACCAAGCAGGCGCTGATGAACGTCGCGCGCGACACCGGCGTGAAGACGCCGGTGCCGGCCACGCGCGAGGGCTGGGGCAAGCTCGCCCAGCGCCTGGGCGTCAAGGTGATCCACATCGCCGAGCGCGACACGCAGGTCTCGCCCAAGCCGAAGGAAGTGGGCGAGTTCGTCAACACCTGGTCGATCGACGGCTTCGTCTCCGAGGGCGGCCAGCCCGCCGAGATGGGCTGGGGCACGCATGAGAAGACGCTGCCGTCCGACGGCAAGCGCCACACCTTCGGCTGCGACGCCGCGATCTACCTGAACCGTCCGGGCCTGCTCACCCAGGTGCGCACCTGGACGCCGATCGAGGGGCCGTTCCACGGCTACATCATCACCCACAACGAATCGATCTCGATCGCCGACTACCTGACGGTCCACGATGGCAAGAAGGCCGTCTATCGCCCGACGGTGCACTACGCCTATCACCCGTGCGACCAGGCGATCATGTCGATGCACGAACTGGCGGGTAAGAACCTCAAGCAGCAGAAGCGCCAGCGCCTGATCGTCGACGAGGTCACCTCGGGCCGCGACGAGCTCGGCGTGCTGCTGATGGGCCACAAGAAGGGCGCCTACTGGTACGGCTCGCAGATCGACATCCACGAGGCGCGCAAGCTCGCGCCCTACAACAACGCGACCTCGATCCAGGTCGTGGCGCCGGTGCTCTCGGGCATCATCTGGGCGCTCGAGAACCCGAACGAGGGCATCGTCGAGGCCGACGAGATGGACTTCCAGCGCAACCTCGAGATCTGCATGCCCTATCTCGGCCCGGTCGTCGGCAAGTACAGCGACTGGACCCCGCTGCAGGGCCGCGGCGAACTCTTCCCCGAGGATCTCGACAAGACCGATCCCTGGCAGTTCAAGAACTTCCGGGTGGTTTGAGCAGTCATTGCTCTATTGGTCGTTTCCACATTGGAACGAACGACGCGTAGGGTTTGCCTGAGTTTGGGATGCGCAGGCTGGCCCGGAGCTTTCTCGCCGCCGTATGCTTCGTTGCTGCTGTTGCCTGGTGGACTTCGTGAGGCTCGGCGCTAGCTGTTTGGGCTAGCATGAAAGTGCGCAGGATTCGTATTGGTTGGAGATGCGAGTGATACCGGCTCGCGCCCGCGCGGACTGCGACCGTATCGGGGTATTGGCGGCTTTCTCTTTCTGCGTCGTAGAGATACAAGAACGCCAATATTCTCGGCGCCTGCCAAAGCCGCGAACCCACGAGTTTGCGTACGTATCAGCATATTTGGTTCTGTGTTTGGACCTGCTGATCGAAGCCCATCAACTGCACTTGGGAGTTTGAAATGACGCAGCCAACCGTTGCTCAGTATGCGCTCGCGCGCCTCGCACAGCTCGGCATAGACCGCATTTTTGGCGTTCCTGGCGACTATGCGTTCGCGATCGATGATGCTGCCGAGCAGGTGCCGGGCCTGAGCTGGGTCGCTTGTGCAAACGAGCTCAATGCGTCCTACGCTGCCGACGGCTATGCCCGAGTGCGGGGGGCGGCCATGCTGTCGACGACGTACGGCGTGGGCGAGCTGTCGGCCATCAATGGTGTCATGGGGTGCAAGGCGCACCGGGTTCCCATATTTCACCTCGTTGGCATGCCGAGCGAGCGCATCCAGCGTCTCGGCCTGGTGACCCACCACAACCTTGGTGACACGGTCTACGACCGGTTCCAGGCCATCTCCGGTGCGGCATGCTGCGTGAGCGCGGTGCTGACTCCCGACAACTGCATCGATGAGATGGAGCGGGTGATCCGCGAGGCTTTGCGCCAGAGCATGCCTGCTTACATCGTGATTTCAGAAGTGCACGGCGCCATGCCGGTTGCTGGCCAGCCCGTAAAGGGCAAGCCACTCGCCGAGATCAAGCGCCAGCGCAGCGTTGACGTCGAGCTCGACGCTGCCGTCGAAACCATCCTCTCGCGTCTTGCGGCGGCACGTAAGCCCGTCGCGGTCGTCACGGCCCTCGTGGCCCGTTACGGCCTGCGGGATCAAGTCATGGAGTTCATTCGCAAATCGAACCTTCCAGTCGTCATCATGCCGAACGACAAGGGAACCATCGACGAGGCGATGGAGCAGTACAGCGGCCTCTACGCGGGCGGATGGTCGAGCTCGCAGGAGGTTTGCGATTTCGTGCGCGACGCGGACCTGCTGCTCGACATCGGCGGCATGGTTCTCACCGAGTTGAATACCGGGCTGTGGACGGACATGCCGAACGCGGATCGGGTGATCTCCATCCAGGACAACTGGGTCAAGGCCGGAAGCAAGGTCTTCCTGAGCGCAGCGATCGACGACGTTCTGGCCGTGCTTGTCAGGAAGGTGCCGACGCGAAAAGAGAGTGGCGCCCTGAACGTGGAAAGTCTCCCGCTGGCGGGCGCTGCAAGTGACAAGCTCTCCTCGACGTCCTTCTATCCGCGCCTGCAGCGGCGTCTCCGCAAAGGGGACACGGTCGTCGTCGAAACCGGAACCTGCATGACGCATCTCAACAAGATGCTGCTCCCGGAAGGCGTGACCGCCGAGGGGCAAGGCCTATGGGGTTCGATTGGCTGGGCAACGCCGGCCTGCCTTGGCGTGGCTTTGGGCAAGCAGTCAGGGCGCACCTGGCTGGTGACCGGCGATGGCTCGCACCAACTGACGCTGAACGAAATCGGCGTCATGGGGCGCTATGGAATCAAGCCGGTTATCTTCGTGCTCAACAATGGCATCTACGGCGTCGAGGACGTAATCAGCGAGCGAGGCCATGCCTATGACGATCTCGCGCCGGTCAACTATCACCTGTTGCCCCAGGCCTTCGGGTGCAAGGGCTGGTTGACCGCGAAGGTGCAAACCGTGGCTGATCTGGATGCTGTGCTTGAGAAGATCGAGTCGCATCCGGGCGCCTGCTATGTCGAAGTGATGATCCCGAACGAGGAGAGTCAGCCCCTTCCGGATTCGGTGATCGACAGCGGCTACAAGCTCCGGACACCCAAAGCCGGTTAACGCCGGAGGATCGCGAAGAGCATTCTCGCTGTTCCTGGTTCGAGAATGAGAAGCTGTCTGGATCGTCATCCAGACGGGCCCGGATGAAGGATGTGAGCATCATCCTGGCAAAGTATCCAAGGGGAGAGTCGCCCTTCGAATGGCGCTGGCGTTCGCACGGAATTCATCGGGCAACCCAGAGCGCGGCCAGGTCTCTCCTTCAGCTGGCTTTTCAACTTCGAGTGTTTGCGGGGAGAGGCTCGTGATGTTGCCTGAGGAATCGTTGGTCGGGATACTGCAGACGACGGGCCTCGGCCTCGTCGGCCTGATTGCCATTCTGGGACTGAATGCATTCTTTATTCGCCGCATATCGCTGCGCTTCGAGCTGACCAGTCGCCGAAATCTGGCCGATCACAAATACAATAGGGTATTCGCAAACTTCTTCATTTCCGTGGTGCTTCTCGCACTGGTGCAGTTGGGAGCGATTGTGATCTGGGCAATCCTGTTGCAGCTGTTCGATGTGGTTGGCTCGCTACCAAGGGCTCTGCTGTTTGCGGGAAGTTGCTACACGACCATCGGCATTGTTTCCGATATCGCTTCGGAAGGGTGGAAGTTGCTGGCGGTGTTCATTGCCATCTCGGGCATCTTTTCCTTCGCCCTGAGTACAGCCACCGTGATCAACATGACGCCGCTGTATCGTCGTGCCTGGTTTGCCAAGCATGCCAGGAAGATCGCAATGGTCCTGGCGGCCAGTCAGATCGCCCTGACCGAGTCAGACGACGACAGGCAGTTGCAAATCGCGCTTCGTCATGCGGCGGAAAGATGAAGACATTGCGGGTCGCGGCGCCGGTGCTCTCGGCCATCGTCGAGGCCGGCGAGATGGACTTCCGGCGCAACCTCGAGATCTGCATGCCCTAACTTGGCCCGGTCGTCGGCAAGTACAGCGACCGGACCCCGCTGCAGGGCCGCGGCGAACTCTTCCCTGAGGACCTCGACAAGACCGACCCCACCACGCTGACGGGCTTGAAATTGCGCGCCGTGCTTCGCACAGTCGAAGACAAACGAGCGCATCATTGCTGCCAGAAGCCGGGGGAAGCACCATGACAACGTCGATCCGTCGCCGCCACCTGCTGCAGGGAGCCGGCGCGATCGCCGCTGCGACCCTGGCGACACCCGCCATCGTGCGGGCCCAGGAGGTTATGGACTCGCTGAAGATGCTTCTGGGCTACCCGCCCGGCGGTTCGTCAGACCTGGTGGCGCGGCAACTCGCCGACAAGCTCGCCGGCGTCTATGCCCGCAGCACCCTGGTCGACAATCGCCCGGGGGCCGCCGGCCGCATCGCCATCGACGCGCTCAAAGGCGCGACGCCAGACGGCCGTACCCTGCTGCTGACCCCGGCCTCGACCGTGACCGTGTACAAGGACATCTATCGCAACCTCTCCTACAATCCGTTCACCGACTTGCTGCCGGTGTCACTGGCCTCGACGTTCGTGCATGGTATCGTGGTCGGGCCGATGGTGCCGGCCGAGGTCAAGACCCTCGCGCAATTCGCTACCTGGGCGAAGGCCAATCCCGACAAGGCGAACTGCGGAAACCCGGGCGAGGGCTCGTTCCCGCACTTCATGACCCTGGTGATGGCCAAGGCGTTGGGCGTACCGATCCAGCCGGTGCCTTATCGCGGCGGCGCGCCGGCCCTGAGTGACATGATGGCCAACCAACTGGCCGCCGTGATGCTGCCCGAGGGGACGTTCCTGCCGTTCGCCAGGGAGGGCAAGGTGCGTGTTCTGGCGACCAGCGGAGAGAAGGCGTCGCCGTTTTCGCCCGACGTGCCGTCCTTTGCGGAGCAGGGGATCAAGGAGCTGGTGGTGACCGAGTGGTTCGGCGTCTTCGCCCCGCCGGCAACGCCAGCGGCGATCGTCGACCGCGCCTCGCAGGCGGTTGCCAAGGTGGTGGCAATGAAGGAGATCGGTGAGGCCTTCGCCAGGATCGGTGTCATGCCCAAGGCCAACACGCCGGCCGCGCTGGCGGCGCTGATCAAGTCGGAGGCCGAGACCTGGGGGCCGATCATCCGCTCGACCGGCTTCAGGCCGCTCGAGTAGGCCATACCGGGCTTTCACCATCGTCCTCGGGCTCGTATGTGCCGTAGCGCTCGACATGCTTGCGCAACGCCTCGATGGCCGGCGGATCCGCCCGGGACTCTTTCGCGACGCCAGCGATCAGGCCCGTGAGAAGGAGCGAGTGCAAGATACGGCCTATATCGATCCCTCCGGCGTCTTCCGCCTGGCTGGCACGTAGTCCTTGAGGTCGTCGAACGACTTCCACGCCGGCTCTGGCGGCTGATGTCCCGGGCGAGGCGCATAGGTCGACGGTTCGGTCGAACCCGGCGTCACGATATAGCGCGGGCAATTCGGGAAGATGGCGGTCGCCTTCACGCGCACCAGCAGCTGGGCACCCGCGAAGCGCTGCATCAGCGGATCGTCGCTGCTCACGCGCGCGGTGCCGTTGACGCGAAGCCGCCGCGGCTTCTGGCCCATGTCGATGAACAGCAGCCCGACCGCTGGGTTCGCCAGGATGTTGCCGAGGCTTTTGAACATGCCGTTGCCGTCGTAGTCGGGGAAGGCGAGTTCGTCGTCGCCGACGACGCGCACAAAGCCTGGCGCGCCGCCCTTGAAGGAACAGTCCGGTCGTCCCTGCGCATCCGCTGTGGCGAGGAAGAAGGCCAGGCTGCCCTCGATGAACTGGCGGTCCGCGTCGCCGAAGCGGAAGCGCGTGAGTTTCTCCTCCAGCCGGTCGGCGATGCGGCGGCTGTCGAAGCGGTCCTGGAGTTGGCGATTGCCCTCGTGAAACAAGACGGTCATGGCGCATCTCCTGGGTGGGACTGCGCCTCGCACGGTAGGCAAAGCGTCCGGTTCGCACAAACGTCTTGCGGTGCTTTGCTTCCGGAAGGCCAGGGTCGCACCGGCGTTGTGAGCTGGCTCACAGCAGCCGCTGTTCCCGGAAGCCTGACCAGAAGCCCCCCGGCCGTTCAGGAACTTCCGGGTGGTTTGACGTTCCAACCGTCAGTGACCGCTCATCGTTTCGGATTGAGGACCTGCTGGCCATCGTACCGGAAGAGACCCGGGCACATGGGGGGCGGCAGGGCCAGGGGGCGGGAAAGGCCCACTCCCGTGATGATGAGGACGAAGCCGAACTTGTCGGCCTCGCCCCCCGACAGGTTCACGTGGCACTCGGCCTGCAGTTCACCGAAGGTATAGCCGCTGACGATGAAGCTTCGGCCCACCGGCTCCGGCAACGCGATCCCCGCGGCCCGCAGGTCCGAATAGACGCTGTCGATCAGCCGGTCGTCCTTCGAGGCAAGGACGCCCGCGAGCTGTCCGACCAGCGGACCCTTGATGTTCACACTCTCGACGTTCCGCTGGACCTGCTCGAGCAGGTAGCGCTTGGCCTCGCGCGCCGACATCGGCTGCGCCTGGGAAGCTTCGGCGACACCGGCCCCGCCGCTTGCGTGATTGCAGACATTCACGGCCTGCTGTTCGAGGCGGCCCAGCGGCGGTTCGCGCCCGCTCGGGCAGGCCCCGACGGTCAGGAACATTTCGTTGGTGTCGATGTAGAGCCAGGTGTCGGGCGGACGCGCGAGCAGTTGCGCGATGAAGCCCGGGTCGACGCCGAGGTCGGCGGCGTAGCGGATCAGCGCCGAGGCGCCGGCCCTGCCCAGTCCGAAGCCGCGGGCGATTCCCGCCGTGGCATCGCCCTTGGTCTCGTTCTGGACCACCGTCGCATCCAGGGTGAAGTTGTGGAAGCCGACCTGACCGCCGATCTCGATGGTTCGGCTGGGCAGCGGCGTGGGTGGCTGTCGGCTGGCCGTACCGCCCAGGAACGCCATGGCGCAGGCGGAGAGGCAGACGTCGCCCTTGCGCACGAGCGTGGCGACCTCGAATTCGCGGAACAGGTACCCGACCTTCAATCCTTCGAACAGGTCGCCACCGCTGCTGCTGAGTTCGGCGGTTGCCAGAGGTTGACCGGCCGTCCTGGCGGTCTTGGCTTTGAGGCCGGCCAGCATGACCCGCAGCTTGTCGCTATCGCCCTGTCCGAAAGGGCCGCTGATGCGAAGCGTGTGGGCGACCAGGGGCGCCTTCGGGGTCAGTCCGGGAATCGACTTGGTGTCGAGGGTAATGTTGAAGGCATGGGTCTCCTGCACGGCGCTCCAGCAGAGGAAGCCGATCGCAAAGGCCCACAACCATCTAGGCATCTCGGCCACCGGGCGCTGCCGCCGGTTCGGAGTGCGTCACGCTTGTCTCCCGTGTCGCAGCAACGCTCGGGAACAATTCCCAGCGTCGGTGAAAAAATGTACCATGCAACGCCTTCACTATTCACCAGCCCTCTTTGGATCATCGGTGCCAGCCCCGATGATTGCGCTGGATCAAGGACGCCGTCGGCGCTTTGTCTATACTGGGAAGAGCAAGTTCCGCGGTGCGTTCAGGCAACGGTAGATGCACCCAACTCGGGGGACGATGAAACAGCAGCAGCTTCCTCCGTCCAAGGCGGAACCCAAAGCCGGTTCTGCAAGACGGATTTATTCGATCTCACTCGCGGCGCTGGTCGGATTGATGCTTCTCGCGGCGGTGCTCACGGTCGATGAATGGCTGGAGTTGATCCCGTCGTTCCAGCGGGCGATGGAGGACCTGTTTTCGCGGGGAGCGCTGCTGGCGCTCGGCCTCGTGATCGCCCTGATCGCCTTCGGCGTCTTCTTCCAGCGTTCGTTGAGCAGGAGTGTGCGGCGGGGTCTAGCTCCCGAGGCGGCCCTCGCCATCAGAAAACGTTTGCTCGTGGCCGTGTTCACCGTCTTTGCCCTGGGCATCGCCGGTACCGGATACCTTCTCAACAACGATCTGCGCACCGCCTTTCGTGACGAGCGGCTGTCCCAGCAGGCCGGAATCGCCCGCCTCAAGGCGCAGCAGATCGACCAGTGGGTCGCTGAAAGAGCGATCGACCTCGGGTTTCTGGTCACGTCCCTCAAGGGGTTGCCGTTCGGCCAGATCGAGGCGGGTCCGGAGCTGCGGCAGTTCGTTGAACTCATGCTCTATCAGATGCTGATCGGACATCCCGAGCGGCGCGAAGTCATGCTGTTTTCTCCCGATGGGCATTTGCTGGTCGAGGTGGGCGGCACTCCCGGTCACAAGTATCATGACGGTGTCGAAAGCCTGGCGCGTGACGCGGCACGCGACGGCAAGCTGAAGATCGGACCGCTTCGAC